>JAEENG010000086.1 GCA_016283615.1 Treponema sp. | reverse complement strand
TTGAATCATCAAATACATCAAGTGCCCTGACTGATACCCAACTGTTCCATGTAGCTGTAATTGATTCGTCTGATTCTTCAGGGGCAGAGTATGTGTAGCGTGCAATGATTGGTGCGGTTTCGGGTACGTCGCCGCCTGTCTGAGTAACATTCATTGCAATATACAGTGCATAATTTGAAGCCGCAATATTTGTAATTTTAGTGGAATAGCTGTAAGTAATACCTTCCGTCTGCGAGAAAAGTTTATATGCATCCTCTTTTATTCCATCTACAGGCACGTCCAGTGTGTAGTTAGCATATCCCTGATCTCCCGGGACAAACACTGTTATCTGGCCGTCAGAAACAGTAAAAAGATATCCGTTTGTAGTATCACAGCTGATAGCATTAATCTCAGACTGGATATCCGGCAAAGATCCCTCCTTGTCTAAAGAGTAACCGTTCAACAATGAATATGGATATTTATAAATGGTAGAAGTAGCTGTCTCTGCGTTTACACTTACAACATACAAATTGCAATTTCCGTCAAAACAGAAGTCGGTTGCTGTAGTAGTAAGCAGGGCGTCTTCAATTGTCTGGCCCTCTTCAATCGTGTCAAAAGTAGCAAGGCCCAGACTAAACCCAGAGCCGGCATCAAATGTCTGATTGTTATAGAGAACAATCGGGCTCTGAGCCGCAGTAAGTACAAACTGGAACACTGCACTGCGCCAGTTACCTGCACCGTCACTTACAACACAGGCAATTGTAATTGGTTCGCCGTCTGTAAAATCAAATTCCTCTGCTGTTGTCGGATCAAAATCATATGTAGGATCAATCGAAAGCAAAGTTGCCAAGTCCCCTGTAAAATACCATGCAAAAGCGTAAGCATCCGGATCTTCAATTGAAGTGATGAAATTTATCGTACTACCGGCAGCAACTGGAATAGTAGTTATGTCCCCATTTGTTGTGGTGTTTTCTGCCTCAGCTGTGATTTCAAATTCCGGAATAGCCTCATTAACAACAGGCTCGCTTGGACAAGCCACACGTGCATACCATGAGATGGTGTAAGGTCCTTCTTCATCGTCAGAAACAGTTTTTTGTGCAGCAACATAACCTGTATCTGAAAAAACAATGCTCATTTCTGGGATTGATTCAACATCAGAGTATACTAGGAACGCTGTTTTTTCATAGGTATTATAGTCATCCAGTTCTACCGTAAGTTGTTTCTGTGAGATTCCATCTGTAGAACTTGTAACAATTGTTACGCCATCTTCAAGAATAAGGTTTGTTACAAAAACATCTCTTGTTTCAAAAGAATCAATTACCAGTTTTTTTTCACTTACATCCGTGTTTTCATCTGCACTTTTAGCATTTAGTGAAAGTTCTGTTGCGTCTGTAACTGTAAAACAAGATGTCCAGTCTCCAGACTCCTTGTCCTCTGTTGCAGATAAAGCAATTTCACCCTCAGAACCGATTATACTAACATAGTATCCTTCTTCAGATTCTGATCTGTCTCCTGCAGTCATGGCAGCTTTAAGCTGGTTGATAACAACAACATCAAGTTCCGGAACATCTGTATCCATGAAAATTTCTGCAGACTGCCATTTTTTATTTTCGATAAGAAGCTGGAGAATTTCGTTTACATTCTTTCTTGCAAACGGGAATTTGCCGTTATAACCTGTTGCTGTTGTATCGTTTGTTCCAAAATAAACCGCTCGATTTTGTGACGTACTGACTGAAGAAGCAGAGCCTGTTGTTTTAAGACCGTCTGCAATTTCTACAAGGAAGTCTCCGATATCATAATAAATAACAGCGTCTGTATTTTTTGCTCCAATGATTTCAGTATCTGTTACATATAATTTGTAAAATCCTGATTCGAGTCCTGTACCTGTTACAAGCACCTGTTCATTTTCTGCATCCACAACCGCTTTTAAAGCTGGTTCCTCTGAGGTTTCTTCTGAGGGGTCTTCTGATTGGATATCTTCTTCCTGGATTTCTGCTGAGTAGCTTTTCCCGTTAGCCTTCATATTCACCAGAGAAACATATCCGCTAACATAACCTGACAGCGTATAGTAAAAATCACCTGTCGAGTCCTTGGCAAGGCCAACAGAGATATTTACTTCAGCATAGTCTCCGATTTCCACATCCGTTTTGGTGCCGGTGAGTGTCAGTTCCGCTCCTGAAATGCCCTCTTCGGATACTGGAGGAGTATACGAACCTTTTGCAGTAACTGTATAAAGTCCTGCAGGAACTATAAATGCAAGATTGTCTTTTGTGTCTGTCTTAGAAATATCATCGATAAAGCCGTTCTGGTCTATAAAGGTAATTGTCCATTCTTCAAAGTTACTCAAAGAGACACCTGACATAGGACTAATTGTACGGCTCTGGTTGGCGATATTGATTGTAACATTGCCGTTTTTTGAATCTTTGTTTTTTTCTACTGTCAAATTGTTACAGCCTGCAAAAAGTGCAGCCGCTGCAAGAATTAAAACTGATAATTTTTTCATTTTTTCTCTCCCTCTATTCCTGTGCTTGATACTTTAATACAAATTGAATCTGTGCCGATTTTGACTGAGTGCCGTCGGTTACTACAACTATAAGTGTATTGAGTTCACCTTCCTCTGAACAATTGACATATTCATTTTTCAAACAGTCCAGAGTGAAAGAACGTGAATCTTCATCAAGTATATTATCATTCAGTATCCATTCATAAACTGCTGAATCACTTACAGACTGGTCTGCATTAAAGGCTACATTAAAATCAAGAGAATGAGCATACTCGGAAACTTCAAATTCAGGATATGAGACAATATCAGCATTTTGATCTTCTGTCTGTTCAAGGTCTTCACAGACAATTGTCAAATCCGGAATTTCATTAACAGCACCCGTAACTTTACCGTCACAGCGGGTAAGTTCAACATTTAATCTGATTTTTGTTGAATCCACAGTGACTGCCTGCGATTCCCCGGAGTAAAGAATTATACTGTCTGTGCTAGTCTGCCCGCTGATAAAAACATAAGCCTGGAGGCTGATTCCCATAGGAATGCCTGCAAACTTAAATGTGGTGCTTTTGTGTGAATCTATATCTTCTTTTGAAAGTGATACGGTTTTAAAAAAATCCATCTCTCTTTCGTTTTTATGGAATTCTTCGCTTTCTGAAAACAGGCTGCATCCAATTATGTAACTTTCAAAACCAGCCTGGCGTGCAATCGACCCCACATTCAGTTCGACCTGTGCATGACCCGCATCAAATAATGAACTGCAGGAACAAAGCAGGAACGGCAAAAATAATGTATAAAAAAGCTTCTTCATTTTTCCTCCTTAAAAAAAACACCTCGTCAGCGGGCGTATCTTAAAAAAAACATTTATAACAATTAATTTAACACTCAGCCGGTCAAATTTCAATAGATTGGAGATATTTTTATTTCATGCTTTTTAAAAAGAAAAAACTCCACCTCAAAATGAAGTGGAGTTTGTCAGATTACAGAGTCTTAGACCTGCAATTTTTATCTCTGAATTCTTCCAGAACCGTCGCCGCCTGCGAGCTTGTTAACTTCGTCTTCAGAAACCATGTTGTAGTCTCCGATAATTGAGTGTTTGAGACAAGAAGCAGCAACTGCCCAGTTGATAGAATCCTGAGTGTTCATTCCTTTGAGCTGTGAGTGGATGAGACCACCACCGAATGAGTCACCGCCACCTACGCGGTCAACAATCCACATTTCGTATTTCTTTGAGAATGCGTAGTCTTTGTCGTCAACGTAGAGGAGAGCCTGCCAGTCGTTGCGGTTAGCGTTGATAGAAGAGCGGAGAGTAATTGCAACTTTCTTGAAGCCGAATTTTTCTTTGAGCTGGCGTGCAACTGAAACGTAACCGTCGTTATTCAAAGTTCCCTTTGTTGTATCTGTACCTTCTGATTTGATACCGAATACATCGTTTGCGTCGTCTTCGTTAGAGATACAAACATCGATGTATTTACAGATTTCTGTCATTGCTTTGCGTGCTTCGTCTTTTGTCCAGAGCTTTCCGCGGTAGTTAAGGTCACATGAAGTTGTAACGCCGAGTTCGCGTGCAACTTTACAAGCTTCGATACAAGCTGTTACCATGTTTGGTCCAAGAGCCGGTGTAATACCTGTGATGTGGAACCACTGAGCGCCCTTGAGGATTTCTTTCCAGTTGAATTCTTCTGGTTTAGCGAGCTGAATAGATGAACCTGCACGGTCGTATACACATTTTGAACCACGCTGTGAAGCGCCTTTTTCGTTGTAGTAGATACCTACACGTGGACCGCCACGAACGATGTATTCTGTGTGAACACCGTATTTGCGGAGGCTGTTAACAGCTGCCTGTCCGATTTCGTGAGTAGGAAGCTTTGTAACGAAGTAAGATTCGTTGCCATAGTTAGCCAAAGAAACAGAAACGTTAGCTTCTCCACCGCCAAATGTTGTTGTCATTGAGTCAACCTGTACGAAACGATAATAATCAGCAGGCTGGATGCGAAGCATCAATTCACCAAAAGTTACAACTTTTGCCATTTTAATCTCCTTAAACCCGACTTTACTGTCGGTAAATTGCGAAATAGTTCAATAATTATAGAGCAAATCAATGTAAAAAGTCTAGATATGAGGGGGGTGTCTCCGTCCTGACAGAACGGGCTTTCTTTTTCTACTCGTCCTTATAATCTTTACAAAACTTTTTTAATTCATTATTCTTCAATCATCTTTTTTCAGGGGAACGGTGTGAAAGTCACCGGCTCGACGCGGAACGGTAAGCCCTTTTACAGGGACAAGTCCGAATGCCTGATTACAGATTCATTCCAGGCGGAATGACAATTACAAACCGGCCCTACGCAACACTCTGGGGCAAAGGAGACTCCTCTCATGAAAAGCACACGCTTTAACTTTGGCCGCGCACTTTTAACACTCTGCGCAATTTTCTTCGTTTCATTCAGCTTTATTTCCTGCCAGCAGGAAGATGACGAAAAAACTTTTAACCCGTCTGACCCGGTTGCAGTAAAACAGATTACAAATCTGGCCGGAACCTGGACAAGTGCCTGGGGTGAAGTTTATATAATCACTGATTCAACTTTTGTTTCACAGGGATCTTATGAAGGAAATAATATCCGTGTCGTAAAGATTTCTGATAATTCGGGCTATATCTACATTAAATATACAAAAGCCTATGAGTTTACTTCAGAAGATAAGAGTTCTGATTCAACATGGATTTCTACAACCTGGCCTTCTGCCGGCTATTACCGCTATTCAACTACAGCTCCTGATGTAGGTAAATGGTATGCAATCCTTTACACAGATTTAACTGCAAATTCTGTAAAAATCGCTGGAGCTTACGGAACAAAATCTTCTACAGCCACTCTCGACGAAGCCATTGAAGAGTTTACCGTTGCAAACGGTTACTTCGGCGGCTACTCAGAATGCTCTAAATAACCCGCTTGATTCGCATTTTTTCCAACCTGAAATCTGCGTTACTCTGCATCGCCCTGATCGGGGGCGTTGCGGGGGTGTCCCCCGCAGAGGGGGAAGTCGAAAATGCCGGAGGCATTGAAGACGGGGGGGATACTTCCCCCGCTGAAGAAGCAGATATCTACCTTCCGCATATTTACACTTACATAGACGCGCCGGTTGTAGAGCAGCGGCAGGTTTTTACGCAGGACGACATTCAAAAAGCACACCTCAAGGATTTACCTTCCGTTATCGAAAGTGCAGGCGTGCAGCTTTTGTCCTACGGCACTTACGGACTTGAACAAAAACCCAGCATCCGCGGATTTACCGACGAAACGGTCCGCGTTGTCATTGACGGCATCTGCATGAACAACGCACAGACCGGAACTTTTGACTTCAGCACAATCGATATCAATTCAATCGAAAAAATAGAAATTATACGCGGCGGCTTTACCGAAGGCGTCGAAGACGAAGGCGCTGTCGGCGGCGTAATTTACATCACGACAAAAAAACAAAGCCTGAGCCGCCACCTGACTTCGGACACAAGCATCAAATCCTTTGCAAACCTCAAAACTTCGCCCCTCACCCTGGATACATTCAGTGAACGCTTAAGCTTTGACAGCCCCCTTGGGGAATCAACCTTTTTCAAGCTTTCAGGCGCATACACAAACGCACAGAACAGATTTTTGTACAAAGACTTTTACGGTTCAATCGTAACCCAAAAGCACGCGGCAGTCTGGGACACAAACCTGAGCGCCCAGTTGAGCCATTTTTACGGGAACGGCTCTTCTTTTACGGTGAGCGACGCTGCCTACTACGGCAACAAACATACTCCAAACACAATCACTTCCGTTGACTGGGGTCTTCAGAAAGATTTGACCAATAACCTGACGGTAAGCTTTTTTAACCCGTCGGTTTTTGATTTATTCAACCTGACAAATACTGTGGCTTATCTAAAAACCGACAGAAAATATAAATCCTCTACCGAAGACAGTCACCACCAGATTGATGACTTTAAATACTTTGGACAGATGGCATTTTTTGATTATGGAATTCTCAGAACGACTGCGGGACTTTCTTTTGACGCAACATTTCTGGATTCCACAAACAGCGGAAATCACACACAGCTGAGCGGGGTTTTTAAGCAGACTTCAAAACTGTTTTTGAACGAATGGCTTTCTATGACAGTTCCGCTTGCAGTAAAGTTCTGCGGAGAGAATTGGGCCTTTGTTCCAAAACTCGGCCTTGCCGCAAAATTTAATGCCATAGAAATACTTATTGACGGTTACCGCATGGTGCAGTTTCCGAATATGGACGACCTTTACTGGGAAGGCGGAGGCTACCACGGAAATCCGGACCTAGTTCCTGAGGAAGGCTGGGGCGCAGACTTAACTTTCAACGTAAAGGCCGGACCGGTTCCTTCATCAATTCAATTTTTTACAAATTATTACGAAAAGAAAATTGCATGGTCCGGCGGAACAACACAAAATTACAAAAGTGCATTTTATTTTGGAATCGACTTTAACGCGCAGACAGGATTTTTTGGCGATGTGCTTTTATTCAAGTTGAACGGCGAGTACCTGTACACCAGACTGCTCGACAAAAATGAGAAAATGACTTACGGCAAAAAAATTATGTGGACTCCGGACTTTGTTGCAAGCGCAGGCATGACGCTCAACTTTTTAAACTGGGATGCAACTTTGAGCGCAAGCTACATGGGAAAGAGATATTTAACCAATATGAATATCTCTTATCTCGAACCCTACACGCTCATAAATCTGTCAGCAAACCTCAAGTTCTTTAGACACGCAGTTCCATATCTTAAAATCGAAAATCTGCTCGATACAAGTTACACTTCTGTCGACGGCTATGCTATGCCTGGAATCAGCATAACAATCGGCGCCAGATTGAATTTTTAGGCGGCTTCCTGCCGGCAGGCTCTTCCAAGGGCAAACAAAATAGCACGCGCGGCCACGAGAAATGTTACAATCGTGCTTGCGGCAAGGGATAAGTTCAACACGAATCCGGCGGCAAGAAGTGCCCAGAATGACTTAATGTCGTTAACACCAAACATAAAAACACCGCTCAGGTCCGCGATTGGTCCGGTAATAAAAACGATGCTGAGTGCGGCTGACACCGACGCAAGAACATAGGCACGGGCACGCCAGTTTGAGAGGCGCAAAAGCTTTCCCGCACCAAGCAGTCCAAAAATCACACCCGCAAGCCCCCAGCTAACCATCTGATACAGGGTCCACGGGCCCTGACCAAAAATAAAGTTGCTTCCCAAGGCCGTGAGGGAGCCGATTAAAAAACCTTTTTTGCTTCCAAGTGCAAGTCCGCTCAACATTATGATTGCAAGAACTGGGTTAAAATACGGCACAAAACTGAATATTGCACGGGCGCTGATTGCAAGTGCGCACAGTTGTGCTACAAGTACGAGTTCGGACGCTTTTGGATGACTGCGTTCAAATGCAAAATAAAAGAGAATAATTATTAATGCTAGAAATACCATTACAATGGCAGAAGCCGTCATTTTAAGACATCTCCGTTTTCGCCGGACGTGCCTGCATTTTCCAGATACGGTGATACAGCCGGTCCTTCCCGGCCGGAAGAGCCCTGTTTGCGAAGGAGTTTGTTCTTTGCCGTTGTGTAAAAATTGTTGCCCGCAAAAAATTCTCCGGCGCCTGAAGTTCCGACGAGCTGGCCTTCAAAAAAGAGGCTTACGCGGTCAGCAACCATCTCGCAAAAGTCCAGGTCATGACAAACAAGAATTATTGTAATTCCCGATGAGGCAAGTTTTTTAAGAATCGATGCAAATTCGATTTTGAACGCGTTGTCGAGCGCCTTTGTCGGTTCGTCCAGGAGAATAATATCCGGCTTTTTAAGGAGAATTTTCTGGAGGGCAAGTTTTTGCATTTCGCCACCGGAAATATCGTAAGGGTGCCTGTCCAGAAGAGCGCTGTCAATCAGGAAGCCGCTCTCTGCGCTGTCTGAGCCGGTGAGTCCGTCCCAGCCGCATTCCATAAGTTCGTCACGGACGGTGCGGCAGGTAAAAATATTTTTTACGTTTTGAGGAAGCAAAAAGATGGATGCATTTTTTGCAATTTTTATTTTTCCGGCGGTCGGCTTTTTAAGGCCGCATAAAAGCTTGAGGAAGGTGGATTTGCCGCTTCCGTTGGCCCCGACGCCTGCAAAAATCTCGCCGGCATTGATTGTAATATTCAGATCGGAAAGCACCTCGTCCTCTTTTGGCCCGTAACGGAACGAAAGATTGCGGCAGCTTACAGCCTTTGAAGAATCTCCCCTTCCGTCAAATGCCCTCTTATCAGCCCCTCCAAGCCCGATGTCCGCGTCAGAAGCATTCGCCGCTGGAGCGCTTCGGTATTTAATCGGAAAAAAGGCGCTGTACTGAGTATGTGTAACAAAGTCAGACGGTGTTACATCCAGGGCGATTTTCTGGGATTCAAAAAATAAAATCCGGTCGCTTAAGGCAAAGAGTTCTTCAATGCGGTGCTCACTCATGATGACCGTAATTCCAAAATCTGTGTTCAGTTTTTTTACGGTTGAAAGAAAGTTCTGTGCGGCAATAGGGTCCAGCTGACTTGTAGGTTCGTCCAGCAAAAGAACGTCGGGAGTTGTGGCCATGACTGATGCCAGGTTCAACAGCTGCTTCTGACCGCCGCTTAAAAGGGCTGTATCTTTTTTGAGCCATGAGGAAATGCCAAAATAAGAACAGACTTCTGCCACGCGGCGCTGCATGGTCAGACGGTCTGTGCCCAGGTTTTCCAGGGCAAAACAAAGTTCGTGCCAGACCTTGTCGGTCACAATCTGCTCGTCAAAGTTCTGCATGACATAGCCGGCTTTGATTCCTTCTGCAAGATATTTTTTGTAGAGGGATTTAATGAATGTGGTTTTTCCTGCGGCGCTCTTTCCAAGCACAAGCACAAACTGGCCCCGCTGGATTTTTATTTCTTCAACTGTTGAATTCATATCGCTCATAAATGCCCCCGGATTAAGTTCTGCAAAACAGTGCCAGCAAAAGAGTCAGTAAAATGTCGCACAAAAGCGCTGCCTGATTATAAAGGTTTCCCTCAAAGCTGCCCAATTCAATTACAGGATAAAAGTTCATTGCGCCGGCCCCGTGCAGGACGCAGAAAATGAATCCCCCGCAAAGGACAATGCCTGCCAGAAGAAGAAGCGTATCGGCCGGACCAAAACTGTAATGCAGAAAGCTTGTTCGTTTAGCGCGGCCCCAGTAACGGCTTTCCATGCTGTCCGCGGTGATTTTTCCCCCTTCCAGAGTGGAAGCGGTCACAGCCTGCAGAACAAGTGCCTTTTCCTTAAAGCGGTGCCTGAAGGAAGTTCCCTTTTCAAGCCCCAGTCCGCGCCGACCTTCTTCAATGTCTGATGCGCGTCTTCTGTAAAAAGGAATCATGCGCAAAATCATAACTATCATAATCGAAACAGACGGAAAAAGCCGCCCGAACAAAAAGGTAAGTTTTTCGCTTCCGATTACAGCAGAAAAAGCCAGAAACCACAGCGCAACCGTTACGAGCATCAGGGCATTATTCAAACCGTAACAAACGGCTTCGAGAGTCACGGGTTTTGACGCGTCTCCAAACAAATTGAATAAAACGGTGCTTCCCCAGCGGCTTACAAGCGGATTAAAAAAGGACAAAATCAAAAAAAATGGAATCATCAGCGCAAACGACCTGAGCGCCCGCCAGTTTTTTAAAAGCAGGTTCATCAAAAGCGCCGAAGCGAGAGAGCAGGCCAGATAAATTGAATTTTTAACGGCAACGCAAAGACAAACCGCCGCAAAAAAATAAAAAAAACTGACTACCGGATGACGGCATTTTCTGAACAAAGAGGACATACTAAAAGTGTATCAGATTCGCTCATTTTGAAAAAGTTGGCAAATACCACTTAGTGACGGAGTGAGTGTGAATTTGGGGATTAGACGGAAAGAAATTCTGCTGTTTTATTAAAAAGGTGTTATAATGAATATAAAGAAGAAGCAGCTTACAATACACTTCAAGGAGCCTTTAGCAACAGCCCCGCCGTTTTTAAGCTGGTGCCACTTCAGCGGATTTTTTTCAGGAGAGATAAAAAAAATGACACTTTTAAAACGTTCTCTGGCAATGATTGCCATTCCAACTACAGTAATTTTTCTTGTAATGATGTTAATTACTGCAAAC
Source organism: Treponema sp. (assembly GCA_016283615.1). Lineage (GTDB taxonomy): Bacteria > Spirochaetota > Spirochaetia > Treponematales > Treponemataceae > Treponema_D. Next base: position 6,829 of record JAEENG010000086.1, on the reverse strand, counting down.
AGGCTGCGTTTTTATGCCTCACAGCAGACTCAGGATGAACTTATTTCTTCAAGTGAAGCGTCAAGCGAATTCGTTGCAGGCGCACTTACTAAACCCCGCAACATGCTCGAAGCCCTGAACGGACTTTTTTTGGACGGTGTAAAAGACGACTACCAGCAGAATCTTAAAATCTTAATCAATTTTACGGAATCAAATCCTGACACAAACGGATTTTACGGACTTTTAAACGAAACCTACTATGACGGCACCCTGTGGGAACCGGACGCAGACTGGGATCCGCATACAAGACCGTGGTATCTTGGCGCCTTAAAAGACCCGGACAATTATGTTTTTACAGATGTTTATATTGACGATATGACCAGCTGTGCGGTAGTAAGTATTTCAAAACAGGTTTTTGACAAGAATAAAACCCCGCTGGGAGTTCTTTCCGTTGACTTTCCTATGGCTTCAATTAAAGCTTCTCTTGAAGAACGCAAAAAACACAGCGATGAAAAAATGTTTATTCTGACAGATCAGGGATTTTTTGCAACACACGAAAAATACAGTGCAGAAGACAATATTTCTTCAATTGAAAACGGTGCCTACAGTTCTTATGCACAAAATTTTCTTTCTGGCAGCGGAGATGTATTTAAAGTAAAGACAGATGGAATTCAGTATTATTTTAAATCAACTCAGATAAAAGGAACCAGCTGGTATTTTGTTTACGGACGCTCAGAAAAAGCAGTTAATTCCTTTGTTACAAGCTCAGCAAGAGTAATCATAATTTCATTTATTGTCCTGCTTGCTTTCATTTTTATTGTACTGGCAGTAATTCTTCGCGGTACAGTTCGCCCTATCCGCGCAACAGCCGCAGCCCTCCTCGACATTGCTTCAGGAGACGCAGACCTGACACGACGCATTTCTGCAAAATCAAAATCAGAGGAAATGGACACAGTCGTTTCGAGCTTCAACAACTTTTCACAAAAGATGCAGGAACTCATGTCACACATCAAATCAACCAGTGCAAACCTCGACGTAGTTTCTGACAACATGCAGGAAAGCGTTTCTTCAGTTTCTGATTCAATGACAAACATCCGCTTAAGCATTACAGATGTTCAGGGGCACATACAGAAGCAGTCGGAAGGGTTTAACAGCACGGCGGCAGTAGTAAAAGAAGTTGCTTCAAGTATTACAACAGTAAATGACATGATTGATTCACAGACACAAAGTATCCGCGAGTCTTCTGCCGCAGTAGGACAGCTGGTAAAAGGAATTGAAGAAATCAGTTCATCAATGGAAAACATGGCTTCTTCTTTTAACCAGCTCGATGAAGAAGCACAGGCAGGAATGTCAAAACAGGAAAAAGTAAACGAACGCATTTCACAGATTGAAGAACAGTCACAAATGCTTCAGGAAGCAAACACCGCAATTGCCGCAATCGCTTCACAGACAAACCTTCTTGCAATGAATGCTGCAATTGAGGCCGCCCACGCAGGTGACTCAGGAAAAGGCTTTGCTGTAGTTGCAGACGAAATCCGTAAACTTTCAGAAACCTCTTCTGCACAGTCAAAAACCATCGGCGAACAGCTCAAAAACATACAGGCAAGCATTGGAGAAATCGTAGCTGCCTCCCAGGAATCAAGCACAGCCTTCAGCGGAGTAAGCCATCGCATCCAGGAAACAGACACCTTTGTACAGTCAGTAAGAAGCGCCCTCGAAAAACAGAATGCCGATTCAAGAAGCGTAATAAGTTCACTTTCTCAGATGGACGAAAACACAGAAAAAGTGCGCTCAGCTTCTCAGAAAATGTCAGAAGGCTCAAACCGCGCAATTGAAGAAATGGGCTTATTAAAAGAATCCGTAGACGCAGTAGGACAGAGCCTCAGCGCAATGTCCGCCAACGCACAGAACGTAGTAACAAGCGGTCAGAAACTCGACGCATGTGTAGAAGCACTGAACCAGAATGTAAACCAGCTCGGAACCGATGTAGGCCAGTTCAGAACGGAGTGAGTCTTTCTTCCTACCACTTAACCTTAACAAAAACTCCGCTGCCGGTAAGCCCCACGTTCAAATCATTTTTTGTGTTGAATGTATGCATCCAGGGAACAAGAAATCCGGTTGCGCTTCCGATTACGGCGCCGCTCAGAACATCGGTCATAAAATGATTTCCGCTTTTTACGCGGAGGGCGGCTGTTGCAAGGGCAAGGGCGTAACTGCCGCCGGTAACAGCATAACGATATGGAGAATCAGGAAAATAATTACTGAAGGTATAGGAAGCAAAAGTTGCCCCGGCAAAGGCCATAGTCGAATGTCCCGACGGGAAGGAATTTGCAAAATCCCCGTCTTCAAGGTCGTCATCCGGATAAGTTGAAGGGGCGTAATACATGTACGGTCTCGCCCGTGTTACGCAGAGTTTTGTAAGTTCCTTGATTCCGTTGGCAATTAAGAGTGTTTCGGCGTACATCACGCCCACAGTAAACCATTCGCTTTTGTCTGTTGCTAAAAGAACTGCTGGAGCTGCCATCGCAGCGACAAGAGAAATGTCACCCGCCCTGTCCAGTTTTTTTGAATAACTGTTCATAAAGATGCGGTCAAAGGCGTTTACATCGTCCTTGTCATAAACTTTTGAAGGATCGTATTTCTGACGGTTGAATTCCAGGACGTTGTCCAGAAGGAGGTCGCCTCCGCTTAAAAGGACGCCGCTTCCGAAAATAAGTCCGTCTTTAAGGCCATCCAGAGCAAAGACATCTCCCCTGCCCCGGAAAGACTGCGCCCCCGCAGTTACGCAGAGCATAATTGCAAGGGCGGCAGAAAGAATAATTTTTACTGGAATTGAATTTTTATTCATAAATAAAAGTCTCTTTTGGACCTTCAATTACAACGTTTTCAAATTTTGCGCCCGGAGCATTTCTTACGCGGAAACTCTTAACGCTGACTTCAGGAAGTCCAAAGAACATATCGCTGTCCATCGGCGAGCGGTCTGAGTTTTCGTCAGTTGTAAAATGGCAGTCGCGGATTTCGAGGTTTTCGATCGGCATTTCCGGCAAGCCTACGATAAAGCCTGCACTTGCCTTACAGCCTGTTCCTTTACATCCAACGATTTTTACGTTGTGAATGCGTGGAGTTTCGCTTGTAACCGGCATTTTGTCCAGACTGAACAAGGGAGACTTAGTGTCATTTACACCGCACTTGTAGTACATGTTCATTGCGATCGGGCAAAGTGTATCATTCATTACGAGATTATTTAATTCGATATCGTTGATGTCACCGCCACGTCCCCGGCGGCTCTTGATACGGATACCCCGGTCAGTTCCTGAAAGGTCACAGTCATACGCGTGGATTTTGCTCATTCCGGCTGCAGTTTCTGAACCCAGAACGATTCCACCGTGTGCATTGCGTACGGTACAGCCTCGAACTTCAACTCCCACAGTAGGACGGTTAACACGGATTCCGTCAGGACCTGAACCTGATTTGATACAGATTCCGTCGTCACCCACAGAAACAAAGCAGTCGATGATTTTTACGTCTGTACATGAGTCAACGTCGATTCCGTCTGTGTTTGGAGCCGAATACGGGTTTTCGATATGAAGATTTCTGAGTTCAAGACCTTTTACATAAAGCGGGTGAACTGTCCAGAAAGGTGAATCGATGATTTTTACACCTTCAATTGTTACGTTTTCGCAGTTGATGAATTCAATCAGACACGGACGAAGGAACTGTGTTTCCCTTCCGCCGCCGCCACCGGCCTGATTTTCGTAACCCGGGTTAAGTTCTGCCAGGGCCTTTTCGTATGGTTCTTCCGGTTTTGACTGTCCCGATGCTTTTTTTGCTCTTTTGAGTTTCCACCAGTTTTCACCGTTTCCGTTGATTGTGCCTTTTCCGGTAATTTTTACATTTTTTGTATCTGCTGAACGTACGAGGGCGTGCATTGCGTAACATTCTACACCTTCCCAGCGTGTAAATGCAGGAGGATAAGCATTAGGATCATCAGTAAATAAAAGTTCTGCGCCTTCCTGAAGTTCAAGAGTTGTGTCTGACGGAATATCGATAGGACCTGTAACCCACTTTCCGCTTTCTACAGTTAAAGTTCCTCCGCCGTTTTTTGCAAGCTCGTCGAAAGCTTTCTTAAAGATTATAGTATTGTCTGAGCCATCGCTTTTTGCACCGAAGTCTCTAAAACTGATTGTTTTCATAAGAAACAGGTCTCCTTTTTTACCTTTTTGCTGCATTATAAGATACAGGGAAACGGTCAGCAAGTAAAGACAACAAAGTGTATAACTATTTGTATTTTAGAGAAATTTTAGATTGAAATCGAATACTGATCCTTTAACTCTTTTGCTTCGGCCTTTGTCATTACATAGCCGTGTCTGTCACGGTTTTCAGTTGAATCCGGAGCGACGTTTCCGTCATCGTCCTTTCTGAGCGTTCCAAATTCGCGCCAGCCGTTTTCTGCACAGCCCTTTTCTGGCCAGACGGCGCGTGTTCCGTCCTCGTCTGTCCACAAGGTTTCGTCGTAATTAGAGTCTAAAGTACAGTCTATTAACGCAATTGAATCCCATCTGTCTGCGCTGTCAGCTTTTCCTGTTCCCTGAGAGCGTCCAACCCAGATGCGGCTTCCTTCAGGGCGTTTGTCTGCGGTAAAGTCACAGTTGATAAAGATAAAGCCCGGTTTTGAGTTAACTGCCCGGCTCTGAACAACATAGGCAGGTCTTACACCGCCGCGGTTGTCTTCTCTTGTGTGAATCTGGCATTTTTCAAATACACAGGTATCGCAGTAACCCCAGATATAGTCAATGTCACCGGTGATGTAGCAGTTTTCAAACCTGCTGAATCCCTTTACGTGAATTGTGTCCTGACGGCTGATAAAGCGCATGTTCTGGCAGAGGAGGTTTCCCGTGTTGTTGTGAAAGCAAAGGGCTTCTGCCTGATTGCCGAGCGCTGCGTCATCAGCGGTTTTTATATGTGTGTTTTCGATTGTAAAGCCCCGGAGGGTAACATCAGTTGCTCCCTGACCTATTACAAATACCGAGCGGTTTTCTGTATCTTTGTGGAAGGCCTCGCAGTTTTCGGCACTGATTACACAATCCTTTGGATTTGTGCCGGAAGGTGTTTCCATAATAAGCGGGTTTGCAAGATTGTATGAAATGATGCCTGGATAGCTGCCGGGCATAAGAACAATATGTACAGGTGTATCAGAATTAATCGTGCCGGAACGCACCATATCATTTATCTTTTTAAAAGTCTGAGTGATAATTCCAGTTGCGGATGGTGTAATTTTTAATTCTAGCATTTTTACTTACTCCATTTATCCGGGGAGCCTTTTTTTATCGTGCTCCCACACTTATATTATACACCATATTTTAAAAGAAATGCCTCCACAGCAGTAAAATATTTTTCTTTATCGTAAAAATAACTTACGGCATGAGGTGCGCCTTCGATAATTACAAGGTCAGCAGAGTCCGGACTGATTGTTTTATAGAGCAGAAAGTTTGCCTGGCTCATATCTGCAGGAACTTTTTTGTCTTTGTTTCCGGTAATAAAGAGAACCGGAATTTTAGTGTGGCTCAGCGCCTGAGAAGTTGAATATTCATTAAAGTCAAAACCTGCAAACCAGTTTGCAAATTTATTGTTTGAATACATCTGGAGACGTGCCAGAAAGCGCGGAAGATGATAAATATTCAGCATGTTCCAGTAGAGGATTTCGTAAGGGCTTGTAAAGCCGCAGTCAGCAACCAGGCCGCGTACGTTTGAACCATAATCAAAGCCGCCTGCCATTACAGTTGTGGCACAGCCCATGGAAATTCCATGAACAAAGATGTTCATGTCAGCGCCATAAAGTTCAGTTACTTTGTTTATCCAGTCGCGCAAATCATAACGTTCCTTTACGCCAAAAGTGATGAATTTACCTTCGCTCAAACCGTGTGAGCGCTCGTAAGGCAGAATAAGTGTGTAATCAAGTGAATTATAAAAACGTGCCAGAGTGGCAAAATCGCGTGACGGAGATGAATGATAGCCGTGCATCAGAATAATGATTCCCCGCGCCTGATGTGAGGCCTCAAGAACAAGGGCCTTAAGTTTTAATCCGTCGTAAGATTGAATTTCAATAAGCGGGCAGTTCTGGTCTTTGAGCCACTGTGCGTCCTGCATGTGCTGCTCATAGTTTTCTTTACTGCCATAAAATTTTGTAAGCTGTTCTGCACTTGTGTCAGGCTCCTCCCGGCCAAAGTTCGGGATAAACACAAAACAGAAAGTGCAGATGTTGTACAGAAGGATGAGGGCAAGAACCGCTCCCAGAAATATTCCGGAACTTTTAAGATCCGCCTTTGATATTTTAAGTCTGGCCATATTCTACGCCCTCTCGACCTTTTTTAAACTACTGAATTACAGTTAATTTTCCGGCACCGCAGCCTTTGCTTACGATGTCTTTAACCTTTGCAGCCTTGTCTACAGAGTATTTGTAGTAGTCAGAAGGCTTCCATTCACTCTTTGCGTCAACGGCAGAAGGTTCAATGTTAAGGCTTCCGATGTCAAAGAGAACACCGTTGCGGTTTGGAGTTACAGAGCGTTTTGCTTCTTCAAAAGAGTTTGCTTCGCTGTAAATGCGACAGTCCTTGCGGCGGTCAATGCCGGAACCCTGCTGGTCTGTGTAGAGGTTGTTGTAAAGGTGAATTGTTGCAAAGCGGACAAACGGAAGACGCTGTTTACAGCCGTCATACCAGTTGTGGTCAACGGTGATTGTCTGGTGATTGATATCGCTTGTGTTTTTGTCGCTGTTACCGATCAGCATTGTTTTGTCACCGTGAGAGAAGTGGTTCCATGAGATTGTTACAAAGTCAGATGCCTTTGTAAT
>JAEENG010000085.1 GCA_016283615.1 Treponema sp. | reverse complement strand
CGATGAAGAAATCGACAGGATTTTTGATGTCAGGGACCACTCAATTGAAGGCACAAGCTGGGAAAATGACGTTTTTAAAGGAGTTTTTGACTGATGACTGTAGAATATAACGAAGAAGAACCTCATTACCTTCTGGACTCAAACATTGTTTCTGAGATAATTAAAAATGATCCGGATTTCAATGTCATTAAAAAAATTGCAGAGCATAACAGCGACTGTGCTATCTGTACACCATCCCTGCATGAACTCCTTTATGGCTATGAAAAACAGTCTGACGGAGCGTATAAAGAATTCCTCAAAAGATTCATAAATGAGGACGTGAGGGAAAACTTTAAGATAAAAAATTACTCAGAGAAAGCCTGCGGCATTCATGCTCAAATCCGTGCCAGTGCAGAAAAAATTGGCAGACCAGTTCCTTTTTCTGACAGCATGATAGCCGCAATCGCCCTTGCCAATCACATGGTCCTAGTTACCCGCAATACGCGCCATTTTGAAGCAATTCAGGAAGTAAGTGAACTCCAGGTGGAAAACTGGTTTGAATAAACTTGGACAGAAAAATGACTCTCCGATGGAAAGATACAGCAGTTTTTCTACCCGGTATTTTTCCTTGAGTTTCATGAATTTACATATCTGAGAAAACTACAATATTTGTTGTAAATCTGATATAATACAGAGATGAGGATTTGTTATGAATCAAAACGAATTAGATTCAACCTGTGGCCTTTCAGATGACGAACTAACAAAGCGCTTTATTGAAGCTGTAAGAATTGAAAATGAAATAAAAAAAGCCAAAGGAACTCCTATTTCCTGCTATGATGCGGCAACTAATTCTGCTTACCTGCTGTATTCTGATGGAACAAAAAAATATGTGCGCTCAAATTAAAAATCCGGAAATAATTGTTTTTGCAGGTCCAAACGGCAGCGGGAAAACAACGGTTACAAAACTTGCAAAAATTATAGAGCCTTATATAAATGCCGACGAAATAAAACGCACAAATTATTGTTCAGATTTGGAAGCAGCACAGTTTGCAGAAAAAATGCGTGAAGATTGTGTATCCCGGAATAAGAGTTTTACATTTGAAACAGTTCTTTCAACAGACCGCAATTTAAAGCTTTTGCAAAAAGCAAAGAAAAATGGGTATTTTATACGCTGTATTTATGTTCTAACTTGTAATCCGGATATTAATGTTTCGCGTGTCGAATCTCGTGCGGCAAATGGCGGTCATTCCGTCCCGGAAGATAAAATTCGTTCACGTTATGAAAAAGCGATTGCCCTTATCCCCGAACTAGTGAAAGTTTGTGATGTACTACACATTTACGATAATTCTACCTTACCATTCAGAATATTCAAGAAACGCAAAACTGAATATTTTTACTGGTCGAATGAAGACTGGAGTAAAGAAAAAATCCAGAAGCTCACTGGAATTAGTTTTTAACTGAAATTATTACCAGGCAATCCCCCTTTCTCCGCCCTTCTTGGACAGAACGGTCATTTTCGCTAAAATAGAACTGTACACGTCGGTTGCAGCTGAGTCTTTGCGGAGAATATATGAATTCAATTAACTGGACAGTTTTTTGGGGACTTTTGATTCCTTTTTTGGGAACAGCTTTGGGTTCGACCTGCGTGTTCTTTATGAAGCGGGATATGAACGACGCTGTTCAGCGGGCCCTTCTGGGCTTTGCGGCCGGTGTTATGATTGCAGCCTCTGTGTGGTCGCTTTTGATTCCTGCGATGGAAATGTCAAAGCACCTTGAACGCCTTGCATTTTTGCCTGCTTTAAGTGGTTTTGCCCTGGGCGTTTTGTTTTTGTTCATTCTGGATAAGATTACGCCTCATCTGCACGCCCTTGCAAAGACGCCTGAAGGCCCTGCAAGCAATTTGAGCCGCACGATGATGCTCGTTTTTGCGGTAACTCTCCACAACATTCCGGAAGGTATGGCTGTCGGAGTAGTTTTTGCAAGTATGCTCAGCGATGGAATTCAAATCGGGGCTGCCGGGGCATTTGCTCTTTCGATAGGAATTGCGATTCAAAACTTTCCGGAAGGCGCAATTATTTCTATGCCGCTGCGTACCGAGGGAAACTCTAAGTTCAAGTCGTTTATTTATGGAACTTTATCCGGCGCCGTTGAACCTGTTGCGGCTGTGATAACGATTCTTCTTACAAGCCTGGTGCTTCCTTTATTGCCGTACCTCCTGTCTTTTGCAGCCGGTGCCATGGTTTATGTGGTTGTGGAAGAACTTTTGCCAGAGGCAAGCCGGGATGATAAAACCGATATCTGTACAATCGGCTTTGCGGCGGGGTTTGCGCTCATGATGGTGCTCGATGTGGCACTCGGTTAGTTTTTATAAGGAAATTGAATGAAAAAACTTGAATTAGATTCAAAATATATGCTTCGTGCGGTTGAACTTGCAGGTCTTGGACGCGGTAAAACAAATCCAAATCCGATCGTTGGCGCCGTAATTGTAAAGGACGGCGTTATCATCGGAGAAGGCTGGCATAAACAGTACGGAAGCTTTCACGCAGAACGCGAAGCAATTTTTGACTGCCAGCAAAAAGGAAATTCAACCGAAGGGGCAGCCATTTATGTTACTCTTGAACCATGCTGCCACTATGGCAAACAGCCTCCATGCACACAGGCAATTCTGGACGCAAAAATCAGCACGGTTGTTGTAGGTTCGCGAGACCCGAATCCGCTCGTTGCCGGAAAGGGAGTTCAGATTTTGCGTGAGGCGGGCGTTACTGTAATAGAAGATTTTTTGCGTGATGAATGCGACAGGTTGAATTCACTCTTTTTTGACTATATAACTTCCGGTCTGCCGTACGTTGCCTTAAAATATGCAATGACAATGGATGGAAAAATTGCCACCTGCACAGGTAAATCAAAGTGGATTACAAATGAGCGTTCAAGAAGATATGTTCATCAGATAAGAAGTCACTTTGGTGCGGTGCTGTGCGGAATCGGGACCGTGCTTGCCGATGACCCGCTTTTAACCTGCCGGCCGGACGATTTTAAAACTGTTGAATCCGGCCCGGACGACGCGGAATTTGTTCTGCCGGTTTATAAAAATCCTGCGCGCATTGTTTTAGACAGCGATTTAAAAATTCCACTTGAAAGCCGGATTGTAAAAACAGCATTTGGAACGCGGACAATTGTGGCCTGTGCAAAAAGAGGGGCGGGCGATGATGAAAATTCAATCAACGAATTTGAATCCAGAAAAACCGCCCTCAAAGAAAAGGGACTTGAAATTCTCGAAGTTGAATGCGGCGGGGCTGATACAAAAAAACTTGACGCCGGGCAGGTGCTCAAACTCCTTGCCAAAAATGGAATTGACAGCGTGCTTGTTGAAGGCGGCGGCGAGGTAAACTACAGCATGTTAAAAACAGGTGCGGTAA
>JAEENG010000084.1 GCA_016283615.1 Treponema sp. | reverse complement strand
AATCCACCGCGAACCGAATCATGTTGAATGGGATCTTTCCAGCGCAGAAAAGGGCGGTTTTGCACATTTTATGTTAAAGGAAATCCACGAACAGCCTAAGGCCCTCACAGACACTATGAGACCACGCCTTGTGTTTGACGGAAACAAACCTGTGGACATCAACTTTGAAGAAATAGATTTTGGGGACGCCTGGAAAACCGCCCGCCGCGTAGTTATCACTGCCTGCGGCACGGCTTATCACGCCGGAGTTGTTGCAAAATATGCATTTGAAAAGTTTGCGCGCATCAGCGTAGAAGTAGATGTTGCGTCAGAATTCCGCTACAGAAACCCGATTTTGAACAGGGACGATATTTTTATCGTAATCAGCCAGTCGGGCGAAACTGCTGACACACTTGCCGCCCTCCGTCTTGCAAAGGCTGCAGGCGCACGCGTAATTGCAATTACAAACTGTGTAGGTTCAACAGTAAGCCGTGAAGCTGACAATGTAATTTACACCTGGGCCGGCCCGGAAATCGCCGTTGCTTCAACAAAAGCATACACAACACAGCTGATGTGTCTGTACATGCTCGCACTCAAAACCGGTAAACTCCGCAGCACACTTGCGGACAAAGACTACAAAAACGCACTTATGGAACTTTCACAGATTCCGGAAAAAGCAGAAGAAATTATTCAGAACAAAACAGAAATCCAGAAGTTTGCTTCCAAGCAGTTCAATAAAGAAAAAATCTTTTATATCGGCCGTCAGTTTGACAGCGCAAGCTCGCTTGAGAGCGCCCTCAAACTCAAGGAAGTAAGCTACATGCACTGCGAAGCATTCAGCGCCGGTGAATTAAAGCACGGCCCGATTGCCCTCGTTGACCCGAACACTCTTGTTGTTGCAATCGCAACCCAGCCTGATTTGTATCAGAAACTTGCTTCAAACATTGTAGAAGTTAAGAGCCGCGGCGCCGCAACAATGGCAATCACCCAGGACAAAAGCAATGCCTTTGCCGCATGCTGTGATACAGTAATCAATATTCCGGAAACAGATCCTGCAATCGCAAGTATTCTTTCAATAATTCCGGCACAGCTTTTTGCATATTATTGTGCAATTCTCAAGGGACTTGATCCGGATAAACCGCGCAACCTTGCAAAATCAGTAACTGTTGAATAAAGAACGGGGATATTATGAAACTTATTTGTATCGGCGACAGCATTATGCAGTTCAACTCACGGCTGACTTATCCTCAGACAGGCTGGGTTCAGCTTCTGGACAGATTTTTTAAGCGTTCTGTTAAAATTGTAAACTTTGCACGCAACGGCCGGAGCACAAAAAGTTTTATCGATGAAGGCCGTTTTAAGAACGCGCTTGCAGTCTGCCAGAAGGGTGACTTTGCGCTGATTCAGTTTGCACACAATGACGAAAAATCTGCTGACCCGGCACGTTATACAAGTCCGGAAAAGGGCGGAGAATTCCGGAAAAACCTTTCATTTTTTATTGATGAATTTATCAAGGCCGGAACTCTGCCTCTTCTTTTAACTCCGGTTGCCCGCCGTATGTTCAATGATGACGGAACTGCAAAAAACTCCCACGGAGACTACCCGCAGGCAATCATCGAAGTTGCCGCAGAAAAAAATGTTCCTCTCGTGGACATGACAAAGCTTACAATGGACTTTCTTGAACAGACCGGCCCCGAAAAAAGCAGACAATTCTATATGAACTTTGAAAGCGGTCTCTACGAAAACTTTGCTGACGGCAAATCAGACAACAGCCACCTGAGACCGGAGGGCGCATTCAAAATGTGCACCCTGTTTGAAAAGGGAATGCTTTCCATCAAAGACAAGTGGCCTGCTTACAGCGCACTTTTTGACAGCCTTGTAGCAGTTTCCGGTGACGACACCGACGGAATCGATATCGACGATGAAAAGTCGATGTGGTAGTCAAAACGTCTTTAAAATCTCACTTTGATTGACCTTAAACTCTTTTTTTTGCTATAATTCAACACGTATCAGGTCATAAGCCTCTGCAACCAGGGCCATTAGCTAAGCTGGTTGTAGCGCCGGCCTTATAAGCCGGGTCTTACCCAAGTTCAAGTCTTGGATGGCCCAATAACTACTCGGCATGCCGGGTAGTTATTTTTTTGCCCGATTTTGATTCAAGAATGAAAAGAATAATTTTTACCTTACTGACACTTCTAGTTTTTCTTTCCGGTTTGTCGGGCCAGACTGCTTCCGAAACAAACAATTCTGATCCTGCCATCTCACTTTCTGCTTCAAAGGACTCTGAACCCGATGAATGGAGTCAGCAGAAACATCCGTGGATTGGTATCGGCGGCGCAATCGGATTCAATATTCTTCTTGCTTCGTGGAACAGATGGGCAATCGGCTCCGCCTGGGCAAAAACCGGCCCAGAAGAATGGCTGCACTTTTATGAAAGAAGATTAACCTGGGACAGAGACTGGTACTGGACAAACTATGTTCTCCATCCGTATCAGGGATCAATGTATTATATGTCGGCCCGCGGAGCAAACTTAAACCGCCTCGAGTCATTCGGTGTGAATGTGCTTGGTTCTTCAATCTGGGAATTTTTCTGCGAAAAGAATGCGCCTTCAATCAACGACATGGTTTATACAACGCTCGGCTCTTTCTGCATGGGCGAAATGCTTTTCCGCCTGTCTCAGGAAGTTTCTTCGTATGAGCCGTTCTTCAGTTACTTTATAAACCCTCAGCGCGTGTGGACTCAGAAAGTCTGTAAAATTCAGCAGAAGTCTACTTCGGGGCGCTTAACTGAATTCAATGCGGGCTTTAACCTTGGAAACGTGCGCGCCTTTGCCCACATCAATAACGTGGACACTTCAAGATATCCGGCAGAGGAAATCTATCCGTATTTTTTGATGGGAAACACTCACATCGTTTACCGCGATCCGTTTACAATCGACACAAATACTCCTTACGACCAGTTTGATTTATATATTCAGGCGGGTGCCGGTAAGGGATCCGGCTACAACGGTTCGTGCGCGATGGAAGCAATCGACCGCCAGTTATTCTACGAAATCCGTATCTTCAGCGATGGTGTTCTCCGTTCAAGACAGTTCCAGATGGGAGAAGACAAAGATTGTACTGCCGGTTTTGGAATGATTTACGACTTTGACTGGCATTCATATTATATGATTTCTACCCTGGCTCCGTCTGTTTTCTTTAAGAGACGCGCAAATTACGAGCAGGACAAAATTGAATGGCAGGTTCATCTGGGCGCAATTGTGCTTGGAACTACTGATTATTACTACCTGCACAGAAAGCTGATTCCGCAGGCTGCCGAAACGACACGCCTTTACAATCATAACATAGGTGCTGAAAATATAATCAAATTCAAGTATGATTCAAAAAAGGCCGGTGTATTTACAATCGATTTCCGCGGCTACGCAATGTATTCATTCTTTAACCAGCTGCAGAAATCTACACAGACAGGTTGGGATTTTATCGGGCTGTTGACAACTTCCTGGGATTATCCTATTACAAAGAAGATCAGCGTTGGTGTAACTGACGAGGTTCTTGGAAAGGTTGAATTAATCAACGACATGAACGATGTCCGCTACATACTGAATACAATTAAGTTTTTTGGACGTTATCACTTTAAGTAGATTTTTTTTGAGGGGAGGTAAGTTTTTTTGAAATTTAGAAGTACACGCAATCCCGACTTACATGTTGATTTTGAAAAGGCCGTTTTAGACTGTATGCCTGAAGACGGAGGTTTATATGTTCCATCGGAGGCCGCAGACCTGCGCCGCTGGATTTTGTATACGGACGATGATACAAGTTTTTCAAACATTGCCGGAACTTTGACCTCTGCCTGCATCAATGACGAATTTTCTCCAATCATCTGTGAAGCCATCGCCTCAAAGGCTTTTACTTTTGAACCCGAAATTGAACAGATTGACGAGAGACTTTTTACACTCAAATTATTCAACACGCCGACGGGCAGTCACAAAGATTATGGAATTTCATATCTTGTTAACTGTATTGAAACCATCCACGGCCTCAAAGGTGGCTCGTCTGTTTTTTTAGACGCGACCTACGGAGAACTTGGCGCAAGTCTTGCCCGCGCCCTCAGGGGCAAAAAACACCTTAAGGCTGTCCTTGTTTATCCAAAGGGAATGGTTCGCGGTTTGAGCGAAGAAGACTACATCTGGAACGGCGGAAATATCCTTCCTGTTGAATTTGAAGGAACTGAAGCCGACTGCTGCGCCGTTGTCCGCGAGTTATTTAAAGACCGCAGCCTGATTGATGAATTCCATTTGACTGTGGCTAACACGGCAAACATCGGCCGCCTCATGCCCCAGCTGTTCTTTTATCCTTTTGCGTTCAGCCGGTTGAAGGGTAAGGTTTATTCTGACATTTATTACGCAATGCAGTGCGGAAACTACAGCAACCTCGTTGCAGGCCTTTACAGCTGGAGACTGAGCCTTCCTGTAAACGGCTTTATCTGCCCGTCAACTCCGGAACTCACACTGGACCCGTACGGACTGTGTGTAGTTCCTGATGACCTGGTTCCGTTTACAAGACGCGGAAACGCCGACCCTGCAAGCCCGTCCAATCTTGAACGCCTGGAAGACATTTTTAACCGCAACTCACTGATGCTCAAAAACTTTGTTTATCCGGCTCATGTGAGCCAGAAGAAGACTGATAATGCGTGCCGCGAACTTTTTGTAAATTACGGTATCCTTGCTGACCGTGCTACAAGTTCTGTTTATGCGGCAATCCGGGAACGCCGGGAACTGATAGACGAAGATGAAGCCACCACAGTGCTTGTTATGCGCGACGAGCCGTCATTTGATAGTGAATATATCCGGCACACCACAGGAGAGCTCCCGGAGACGCCTGTGAGCGTTAGAGAGGCTTTTATTCCCAACCAGCTGAATAAACCGGCAGTTTCAAGCGGGGAAGAGATTATTTCTTTGATGAAGACTTATCTGAAGTAGTCTTTTTTGCCTTTTTTGAAGCAGGTTTTGCCTGTGCCTTTTCAGCCGGTTTTGCAGTTTTTGCGGCCGGCTTTATTTTTGGCGATGCAGTCTTTTTTGTCGTTTTCTTTGTTTTTGGCTTGAACGGGGCAATAAAGTTTTCGCACCTGTATTCAGCGGACTGCTGTGCTTTTTTAAGCGACCTGAATACAGATTCAACTTTCTTAACATCCGTCTTCTTTGCCTCTGCAATGTAGAACTGCTCGGCAAATTCAAGGGCACGGCTCATCATTTCTTCATTGAACCATTTGATTCCGTTGAATTCATTTGCTCCGGTCAAAACTGCACTGTCGCCTGATTCAACGAGGAGTTTTGCAATATCGTAAGCCTTGAGCGCTGTTGAAGCGATAATAAAGGCATTGTCAAAGTAACTGTACAATGAGCCGTTATCAAGATCTGTGTTTTTCAGGCCCTGCTCAAGAATGCGCATCAAAGCCCACTTGCGCGCGCTGCCTGTCTTTGCAACCGGAAGAAGAAGTCTGTAGAGACTGATAAGTTCAGTTGTGCCGGAAACTTTTGGTGCCTTAACTGCCTTGTAAGCCTTTTTTCTGGAAGCGGTCTTTTTAACAGTTTTCTTTGAATCCTGCTTTGTTTCTTTTCCGGCGGAATTTTCAAATTCGTCTTTTGCAAAGCGGTTTGCCTGTTCGTAGAAGTTTTCTAGCAGAGTCTGGAGAGAAGCCTTATCTTCTTTTGAGAGCGGCTTTGTTTTTTTAGTTCCGTTTTTGAGAGGTTTCTGGTTTGTAATGTGAATCTGTACGTAGGCCTGTAAAAACTGGCGTAAACTTGCGTACAAATCGTTGTAGTGGTAATCCTGCCATGCAACTTCAAGATTTTCACAGCCTCGTCCGTTTAAAAAGTCACACAGCTCGCCGAGGTGCCCGTCCAGGTCTTTTTTCTGACTGATATCGAGGAAGATTTGTGTTTCAAAGCCGTTGAGTGCAATAAACATTCCGTGTTCGCAGATATCTGTTGAACGGCGGATAAACCACTGATTTGAGCGTTGTTCCCGGAAAATCATGTAAAAGTCTTTTTCGCCCCAGAGACCGAGTCCTTCGGAAATCGAGCGGCTTACGAGTTTTTTGTCGTTTTCGCCCGAGCCTGTTTTGACGGCGTATTCGCATGACTGCTTTATCCAGCCGCTGGCACGCTCGTACCTGTTGTTGTAGAAAACAACAGAGTATTCACTGCCACATCTGTTTGAATAAGCAAAGACGTTTTCGTTTACATTGCCGTTATCCCACACATCGTAGAACAAAAAGTCTTCTACACCTGCAAAGAGATATCGCTTTTTAAGGAGAGGAAATATTTCGCGGTTGTGGCGTTCAATCAGGTACTGGTCCGGCTGTTCATCGCGATAGGCGCGTGTGTATTCCATGCCGTACTTTTCTTCAAAACCTTCAATCTGGCCGTGGCCAAACATCGGAAGACCAGGCATAGTCGCCATCAGAGTGCAGACACCAAAATACTTATCGCCCTTACCAAACTGCGCAACTGCAGTTTCTTCGTCGGGGTTGTTCATAAAGTTTACATAACGCTTGAGAATCTGCGGATCAAAGGTAATTGTATTTTTTACAGTCTGTCTGTATTTGTAGTTTTCTTCTTTTTTGAGCATGTTCATAAAGGCAGAGTTGTAAACGCGGTGCATGCCCAGAGTTCTGGTAAAGTAGCCTTCCATCATCCAGAATGCTTCTGCAAGGAGAAGTGTGTCCGGTACTTCTTTTGCAACGCGGTCAACAACTTCCCGCCAGAACTCGTTTGGAATCCGCTCTTCAAACTGCTGTGCTGTCAGGGCAAATTCGCTGCGTGTCGCGATGTCTCCGCCCTTGCCTGGTTCAGGATACCACAGTCTCTTGATGTGCTTTTTTGCAAGAACCATTGCGGCGTCAAAACGGATAATCGGAAAGTTGCGTGCAACGTGCAGAATCTTCTGCATTACCTCTTCGCGGGCTAGAGGATTTAAAAAGTCAATCTGGGCTGTGTCGTTCCATGGCATGCCGGTTCCGTCGTTGCCGTGGTAAATATATCTTGTGTCGCCTGTTGCTGTGTCTATGCGCTTAAAGCAGACTGCACAGTCATTTTTTGAATAATAATGGTCTTCAAGGTAAACTGCGACACGGCTATCGTGGCTCAGATTTGGTCCGTTGAAAGTGTACTGCGGAAAAGGATTGTCACGGCGCTGAACAAACAGATCAGGCTTTTCTACAACCCATCTTGCGTCCATTCCGGTGTGGTTTGGAACCATATCACTTGCAAGGCGAATTCCGCGCTGCCATAGCCTTGTACGCAGGTTTGAAAGGGCATCCCAGCCTCCAAGATTTGATGCGATTTCGTAGTCATCGAGCGAATATGCACTTGCCGCCGCTTCCGGGTTTCCGCAGATTTGTTTTATCGTACGGCTTGCAGGACTGCGCTCCCAGAGGCCAATCAGCCAGAGACCCGTAAAGCCTTCGTCACGGAGTAAATCCAATTCTTCATCAGGAATCTGGTCGAGCCGTGTAATCTGGCGGTTATATTTTTTAGAAAGCTGAAAGAGCCATACAAGAACGGTTTTTGCCATCAATACAACACGCGGCATCCATTCCTTGTCGTCACTGAATCTTTCGTATTCCCGCATGAGGTAGTCGTAGTTTGGAGGCGACATGTCCGGGCTTGAACCGTCGGTCGGGTGCCACTCAGGCTTCCATTCTTCTGACAGAAGGTCGGTGCCGGCAAAAAGACGGCGGAGCCAGTAATCTTCGCCTTCACCTTCGCCTGGTGCAAGTAAATCTGCCCAGTGGATACGGACATAATTCAACTGTTCCTGAAGGTTATCCGGCGCAAAGTTAACCGGCTCTTTAAGAAAGGTAATCAGATCATGACCGTAGGCTCCCCAGTAAGGAAGTTTTTTAAAGTAGGCAGTTATCTGAACCCAGCTGTCCTTCCAGATTGAATTTACCGAAAGTTTTGCATCATCAAAGAGAATCTGGAACGGCCTGAATGCAGGGTTTTCGTTTGCAAGGTGCAGAAGAATAATTTCTTCAAGAACCTGTTCGCGGTTTGTGCGTACACGGCCGGTCTTCCGTTCGGTCATTTCTGTATTCAAAAAGTCTGTAATCGTTGTACTGCCGTCATAAACTGAAACCGGTGGAAATTCTTCGCAGAAACTTACAAGCATTGAATCAATTTTGTCTTTGCCAAAACTTGCTTCTAAATCCGAAAGAAGTTCCTTAAAAGCTTCCGGATATTTCTGGCGGCGGTAAGTGTAACATGCAAGATGGAATATTTCGTCCAGAAGCCCCATTGCGTTGAGGGTACCTGCGCTGATTTGAGTGCGGTTCAAAGAATCAAGATAACGGTTCAGGCGCATCTGGAATTCGCGGACTGCACCGATGTTTGCAAGAATTACGTTTCCGGTAGAAGAAAAGAGAGATTTTGAAAATTTACAGGCGTCTCTGACAGCTTTAGAAATATGGAATTCATTATACGAATATGTCAAAATCGCCTCCAAAATCAATTCTACTATTCAATAATTATAACATGAATCTAAAGCTTTGTCGTAAAATTTTCGTTCCAGTGCCAGATAACCTTTGCCAGAGCGTTGCTGAACGGCTGCGGTCTGTTAAAATCCGGGAGCCAGTCAGTGTCTGTCGACAAGTCCTGGTAGAATAAGTATTCAAAATCGTAGGCTTCAATTAAATCGCGCAAATCAGCATCTTCTGTCGTGTTGACCAGACGGTTTTCGATAACGGAAAGTGCCTTCCTGCGGCGTTCAAGCTCAGCCTCAGTGCCCTTGAACGGAACAGGAGTGTACTGACTCATAAGAGAAATTATTGCCTTTCCGTCGGCGTTCTGCTTGAGCCAGTCGAGAATATCTGCGGTCTCCATAAAGCGTCCCGGCAAAAAAAGGTGGCGGATAATTACGCCCTGAAGAATCTTGTCTTTTTTAACTCCGTCTTTTTCCACCTGCACGATGTTGAGCGGGTTGTGTTCAATCATCCATGTAAGGGCCTTTTTTGAAGCCTCAGGATAATTTTTGGCTCCAAAAAGACTTTCGCTTAATGGGGAATTGAGTGTTTTAAAATCAGGAAGCCAGATTGTTACGAGACCGTCCAGTAATTCAAGCATGTGGGGACTGTCGTATCCGCTTGAATTCCAGCAGATAGGAAGTGTCAGTCCCCGTTTTCTCGCTTCAGTTAAAAATTCTGCAAGAAGGGGAATATGATGGCTTGGAGTTACGAGATTTATGTTTTCTGCTCCTGCATCCTGGAGGCGCAGACAGATTTCTGCAAATTCTTCTTTTGAAAGGTCGCGGCCCATGTTCTGCTGGCTTATCTGATAGTTCTGGCAGAATGCGCATCGGAGGTTACAGCCGGTTAAAAAGATTGTACCGCTGCCGCCAAAAACTGTTACAAGGGGCTCTTCTCCAAAATGAAGGCATGCAACGGCCGCACGCAGTTTTTCGTTCTGTGTACAAAAGCCTGTTGTCTGAGTACGGTCTACCTTACAGTTTCTCGGGCACTGGGTGCACGAAGTGTATAAATTATCAGATTCCATCGTGTGAAAGAATAATGCTCATCATTGACTGCAAAAAGTCCAGGTCCAGGTCTTCTGCTTCGAGGTTTACAAAGTCACGCAGAGTTTCCCAGTCTTCAGAATTCAATACGTCATATTCTCCGTCATCGTCGCCGTCTAAAAATGACTGAAAGGCAGTGATGCGGTTAAGGTTTTCTTCTGATGGTTCTTCTGAAAGATTATCTGATTCCATTACATATGTGTTGAACCAGTAGTCACTGATTGAACGCGCCAGATTGATTGAACTGCGGTTTGATGTTTCGAAAAGTTTACAGATCTGCATGCAGACGCGCTGTCCGTCGTAGGCACCGCCGTTGTCAGAGCGTTCGTGTTTTTTAATTCGTTGAATATCAGCCAGTAATTTTTGAATCGTAGTCATGTGCATATTATAAGAAAACAAAGCTAAAAGTACAATTAAAAGCACATTCTTTTTGGTGTTAGAATATGCAAAAAATCTCGAATTTATCAACAATTAGACTGTTTTTT
>JAEENG010000012.1 GCA_016283615.1 Treponema sp. | reverse complement strand
GTAACAGTTATTGAACCGGCTCCAGAAAACCCTGATTCAGACGAATATAAAAATTCAATTGAATACGAAAAGGCCGTAACTTCAACACTTATACCTGACTTTTGCGACATCGACTATTCAATTTATCCGCGTCTTATCGATGACACCAACCCTATGCACAGACTCTGGTCTGACGGAGCCTGGATTAAAGCATACATGGCACACGGCTGTTACTGGCACAAATGCGCCTTCTGCGACGTTACACTCGACTACGTTAAGGGGTTTTGCCCGACAAATATAAAACGGCTGTACGAAGGCCTTCTGGAACAGTGCAAAAAACTGGGCATTTATGGAATCCACTTTGTTGACGAAGCAATGCCGCCAGCCATGATGGTACTCTTTGCCCGTGAAAACATTGCCCACGGTTCGCCGGTTACATGGTGGGGAAACGTGCGCTTTGAAAAGTTTTTTACTCGGGACGTTGCAGACTACCTGTCTTACGGAGGACTTATAGGAGTCTCTGCCGGACTTGAGTCTGCAACCGGCAACGGATTAAACGCAATTCACAAGGGAACCGATCTTGAATCCAT
The DNA here is from genome assembly GCA_016283615.1 of Treponema sp. Classification (GTDB taxonomy): domain Bacteria; phylum Spirochaetota; class Spirochaetia; order Treponematales; family Treponemataceae; genus Treponema_D. The sequence continues at coordinate 14,759 of JAEENG010000012.1, read as the reverse complement.
CGTCGGCGCCTGTTGTGCCTTTAAAGAAGCAGGAATTCTTGTTCACGCATACATGATTTACGGGTACTGGTGGGAAACTCCACAGGACCTGATTAATTCAATGGAAACACTCCGTCAGTTTTATGCGGCAGGCCTTCTGGACAGCTGTTTCTGGCACAAGTTTGTTTTGACCCGTCACTCCAGGGTTTACAACGAATGGAAGGAAGGAAAAATCAAAGACCTCAAACCTATAGACCCTCTGGAAAAAGAAGGAGCCCCTCTATTTGCCAGAAACGGCCTGCATTTTGAAGGCGAAAAGAAGTCAGAAAAATACGGGGATGCCCTCGATTTTTCATTGAATCAGTGGATGCACGGACAGGATATCGAAGTTCCGGTACAAAAATGGTTTAAGTTTCCGGTTCCTTCTCCAACTGTCGGAAAGAATTTTATCTCAAAACTGATAGAAAAATACGAAAATAACCGTGATAAGGCCTTTGCCGACCCGAATATCGATTCAACAAAAGAAGTATGGATTGGCGGCGATAAAATTGAACTAACTAACGGTCGTTATAGCTGGTTCTACATGGGTGAATATTACGAGGCCAAAAAAAATGCCCCTAAAACCGAGTTCAGGGGCAAAGGCTTATGTGTTCTGCCTATTTAATTTCGTAAATCCAGCCTTCCGGAGCTTTTTCTGTACCCATCTGGATTCCTGTGAGTGTGTCACGGAGTTTACCAAGAACAGGACCGATATTTTCCATTCCTGAAGGAACGTTGATTTTTGTTCCGTGGTCATCAATCTGACCGATTGGAGAAATTACAGCAGCTGTTCCACAAAGACCAACTTCAACAAAGTCTTTAAGTTCATCCTTGTGAACCTTGCGTTCTTCAACTTCAATGTGGAGGTAATCTTTAGCAACCTGAATCAAAGAACGGCGTGTGATTGATGGCAAAATGCTGTTTGATTTTGGTGTTACGAGTTTTCCGTCTTTTGTTACAAAGAGGATGTTTGCTCCACCAGTTTCTTCAATGTATGTGTGTGTTGCAGGGTCTGTGTACATATTTTCTGCAAAACCTTTTTTATGTGCATCAACGATGTTGTAAAGGCTCATTGCATAGTTCAAGCCGGCTTTGATGTCACCGGTTCCGTGAGGAGCAGCGCGGTCAAGGTCACTCAAACGAACTACGATTGGTTTTACACCGCCCTTGAAGTATGGTCCAACTGGTGTTACAAGAATACGGAACTGATATTCATCAGCCGGTTTTACACCAATTACTGAGCTTGAACCAAACATAAACGGACGAACATAAAGTGTTGCACCGCTACCATATGGTGGTACCCAGTCAATGTTTGCTTTGATTGTATCGAGAACTGCTTTAATCCAGCGGTCTTTTGGGAATACCGGCATTTCGAGTCTTTCGCAGGAATCCTTCATGCGGTCTGCGTTTAAGTCCGGGCGGAATGTAACGATTTTTCCGTCTTTTGTTGTATAAGCCTTTAAGCCTTCAAAACAAGTCTGTGCATACTGCAAAACACCTGCACATTCTGACATTTTAATTGTGTGATCAGAAGTAAGTGTGCCTTCATCCCATGCACCATCTTTCCAGTTAGAAACAAAGCTCTTGTTTGTTTCCATGTAACCAAAAGGCAAATTTGCCCAGTCTAAGTTTTTTGCCATGTTTTTTTTACCTCCAAAAAACCGTTAAGATCTCTCTTGAACGATAATTTATCCTAACACTATCAATGTTTTTGTTCAATTAAAACAACGCCTTTTACCAGACACTAAAGCAGCTCGTCAGCAAGTTTCTGGAGCTGGGCAACAGTTTCGTCAGTTAGGGTAATTTTGATCGTTACCTTGTTCTCTGCCCAGGTAATATTTTTGCTTCCTTCAAACATTGCCATAATTCCGCGGGCTGCGGCAGGAGCCCATGTACCGTTTTCGATAATTGCGATTGTGCGGTTCTGGTAGTTGCGTTCCTTTAAGTTTTCGATAAAGTTGTGCATTATCGGGAACACGCCGCCGTTATATGTTGTTGTCGCAAGAACAAGTTTTCCGTAGCGGAATGCGTCTTCAACACACTCATGCAGGTCTTCGCGGGCAAGGTCAAAAACTGCAACCTTAGGGCATCCTTTATTTTTAAGTATTTCTGCAAGTTTGAGGGCGGCCTTCTTTGTGTTTCCATATACTGAAGTATAACCGATTGCAACGCCTTCAGTTTCTACACCGTAGCTTGACCATGTGTTGTAAGTATCCAGGTAGTATTGAATGTTATCGTTTAGAACCGGTCCGTGGAGCGAACAGATGTGTTCAATTTTAAGAGGTTCTGCCTTTTTAAGCACCGCCTGAACATTTTGTCCAAAGCGACCAACGATACCAAAATAGTAACGGCGTGCTTCACAAGCCCAGCCTTCGGGGTCGTCATAATCATTTGCACCGAATTTTCCAAAACCGTCTGCGCTGAAGAGAGTCTTTTCCCTGCAGTCGTATGTCATGATAACTTCCGGCCAGTGTACGTTTGGAGCTGCAATAAACTGGAGGGTATGGTCTCCGTCTGATTCACCAAGTTCAAGTTTTGAGCCTTCTCCAACAACAATCTGTCTGTCGGCAAAATCGGTCCCAAAATAGCTTTTCATCATGGAAAAACTTACCCGTGAAGAAACAATTTTTGCTTCCGGATAATTATCTGCAAAGAATTGAATATTTGCCGAGTGGTCCATTTCCATGTGCTGAACTACAAGGTAGTCAGGCTTACGGCCGGCAAGCACGGATTCAAGATTTTTCATCCATTCGCTGCCAAAGTTCTGGTCAACAGAATCCATTACGGCAATTTTTTTGTCCAGAATTACATACGAGTTGTATGCCATTCCGTTTGGAACATCAAATTGTCCTTCAAATAAATCGATTTGATGATCATCAACACCAATGTACCTGATTGAATCAGTTATAGTTTGCATATGCTTTCCTTACTGTTTCTTAAAGCTTGAATTTTTGAACTTCATTCAAAAGTGTATCAATGCTTTCTTTATTCTTTTCGGACACGTTATTTACTTCCTGGATTGTTCCAAGAATCTGCTGTGTACCGTCAGCCATTTCCCTTATTGAATCCGAAATATGTTCAGAAGTTTTCTGCAGGATCTCCATCTCGCTAACAATCTGCTGACCGCCTTCGAGCATCTCGGCAGAACTTGCCTTAACTTCGCTGGTTGAATCATCAATGTTTTTCATGGCGAGCATAACCTGAGAACTGCCTGTTTCCTGTTCCTGCATGGCAGACATTACAACATCTTCCTGCTGTTTAACAGTATGGGTCAATTCAAGAATTGAACCAAACTGGTTCTGAACGTGGCGTGTACTTTCACTTACGCCCTTGATGACAGCGCTGAGATTTTTAAGGCTCTTTGTAATATTTTTACCCTGAACATTACTCTGTTCGGCAAGTTTACGAATTTCATCAGCTACAACCGCAAAGCCCTGTCCGGCTTCTCCGGCGTGTGCAGCTTCGATTGCGGCGTTCATGGCAAGAAGGTTTGTCTGTGACGCAATGTTCTGGATTACGTTTGAGGCTTCCATCAGACCGCTTGATTCCTTGAGGATTTCTTCTGAAAGTGTAACTGCTTCTTCAACGCGTTTGTGACCTTCGTTGGATGCGGATTCGAGCTGTTCAACGGTGCCGGCATTTTTTTCAAGAATACGGGTTACGCTCTTGATGTTTGCAACCATCTGGCTTACAGCGGCAGAACTTTCTTCAACTCCCGAACTCTGGTTTTCGATACTTTTGTTCAGGTTCTGGATGTTGCCGAGAATCTGTTTTGTTGCCGCCGCAGCTTCCTGAACGCCTGCACTCTGGTTTGTCATGTCATCGCGGATTGTGTTGATGTTTCCGACAATCTGCTGAACACTTGCAGATGTTTCTGTCATGTTTTCGGCAAGATTTTCTGCTACATCATTTGTGCTATGAACGTTATCGATAATGTCCTTAATCAGCTGTTTTGTTGACTTATGGCTGTCGTTCAAATCGTTGACAAGAAGACCAAATTCATCACGGCTAATTACTGCAAGATCTTCACTTGAGTAATCGCCCTTTGAGAATGTTGAAATAAAAGTGCTGATATGCTCTACGCGTTTCATAAAGCCTACGAGAAGCATGCGGATGTCTATCGTATTCAAAACGGCGCTGACGATTGCAAGCGGAAGAATTTTTACCGTAGTTACTTTTATCATCGCCTCAGAAGATTCATTCATTTCGGCTCTGAAAAGTGTAAACGGTGCCATAATTGCAAGCAGAATAGCAACGGATGTCAAAATTGCAACAAGTGTATCGCGGGCAATAAGACCAAAAGCCATATCCTTTCTTCTGAATACGAGGAAACTCATCCACTGTTCAAAACTTTCAATCCAGAAAATATATACGAGGATTGCGCTCAAAACTGTGTTTCCAAAATGGAGGCCTGTAAAAGCGGCTGTATCAACAGGATAACCGAGGGCAGCCAGCTTATGGGCAACAAAAATTGCAAATAAAACGTTTCCGCCGATTGCCACGCCGATTGTTCCGTTTACAAGGAGGCTCTGTGTTTTGTTGCATTTGTCAGCATTTTCTTCTGAGCCGTCAAAAGCTGCAACTGTATTGTAAACATAGCGGTTTGCAAAAATATCCCAGAGCGCCATAAGCAAAACAGTTATAAGTACTGCCGGAGATGTAAAAATTTGGAACGCAATTCCAAAACGCCCGCCAAGAGGAACATCAGGACCGCCAAAAACTGCGGTACCGATTGAATAAGCAAAGGTATAAATAATCGGGACAAAATATATCATTGAATTTAAAAGATATAATTTTCCCGCAACTTCTTTGCTTTGAGCCGATTGAGTAGACATATAAACTCTCCTGTGAATTTTTCTGTATAACCGTTAGTAAAACTAATCTGTTGCGACTTCGTATTCACCGGTGGTTATCTTGTCGTAAAATTCCTTTCGTATCATTGGTTTGCCAAAAAGGTATCCCTGCAAACGCTGACATCCTACTTCCTGCAGGAACCTGTAGGCATCTTCTGTTTCGACACCTTCTGTCAAAGTCTGCATTCCTATCTTTTGGGCAAGGGCTATTATACTCGTTAAAATTGGTTGTGTCTTTTGGTTTTCTGAAAATTTGGACAAAAATTTCATGTCGATTTTCATCATGTCAAAATTGTAGTCTTTTAAAACATTCAATCCTGAATAACCGGAACCAAAATCATCAAGCCACAGAGCGTAGCCCTGCTTCCTGAATTGTTCCATTGCATCCTGAATTTTCTTTCCGCTGCCTGCAAGGGCTGATTCCGTAATTTCTACATGAATCTGATCCTTTGAAATTCCATATTTTTCGATACATTCATTCAATTCAGAAACCGGGTCTGTAAGTTCAAAATCAAGGCGCGAAAAGTTGATGCTTACCGGAATCAGCGGATGATTTTCTTCGCGGGCCTGCTTTAAATCCCTGCAGACACATTCCATAATGTACATATCAAGTTTATGAATCAAATGATATTCTTCCAGTGTCGGGACAAAGGCTGCCGGTGACATAAATCCGTATTCCGGGTCAATCCAGCGTGCGAGGGCTTCGGCACCGCAGACCTTTCCGTTTTTGGCCCAGACTACCGGCTGGTAATACGGCATGATGTATCCCTTTTCGATTGCCTTATTGATATTGTTGATTACATAACGCTTAATCTTAAAATCCTTGTCCATCGATTCATCATATTCAACAATGAGCTTGTTAAAGTGCTTTTTAATTGTTGAACATGCATACCGGGCGTGGTCACAGTCAAGACTCGGACTTTCATCGCGGTCTTTCGGAGTGTAAATTCCACACTTCAGTCCAAGTTGAATTGAGTTTTCCTGCTCAACAATTTTTTCCTGGATTTTTTTGATTTTTTCTTCGAGCCCGTCCGCATCGGCAAGGGCAACAAAGTGGTCATCTCCGTAACGGGCAACAAGGTTGTCCGGGAAGCAGTCCTTTATAATCTGGGCAATTGTTCTTAAAAGCGAATTTCCTTCGCTGAAGCCGTATTTTTCGTTATAGTTTTTAAAATTCTCAAGATCAAGAAATACAAATCTCAGGTTTTTGAGGTCTACAGATTCGTCCTGCAGAATATCTTCTGCTTCGTGACGGAAGTTCCGCATATTGTACAGGCCGGTCAGTTCATCAAGAAGTGATTTTTCCCTCAAATATTCATTCAGGTTTTCGAGAGTTTCTGCTTTCTGGGCTTCAATTCTTCTCTGGTTATGAATATTGACTGAACTCATCAAAAGGACGAGCCAGGCTGTAAATGAATTGAATCTGATACTGTAAGTGAGCGGTGTGTGAATATTGCAGAGATAAAGAAAGAGTTCAAATGTAACGCTTAAAATACAGAACGAAACAAAAGGATGCCAGACAAAGAGCGAGGTAACAAAAACTTCCATAGTTAAAAACAGGAAAACACGTCCGCCCCAGTCATAACTCATATAAGAAACATATAAACCAAAACCTAAGGAAACTATTGAAAAGACAATTTTGATTAAAGTTCCAATCCATTTTTTATGAATTTTTCCCTTCAGGTACAAAATTGAATAAACGAGCATGCAAAATGCCGTTACAAGTAAAACTACATAAGAGGCCCCATGCTTAAGGTTCCAGGCAGAATCAACAATCAGGTCCTGTTCAACAGTTTTTCTGAACAGTCCGATTATCATCCAGCTTTCCAGAAGACAAACTATTATTCCAACAATTATGCTGGAACGTACGTTTGATTCAAAAAGATAGTTTTTTACGTAATCACTAAGCGAGCATTTCAAAAATGTTTTTTTAATCTTTTGAATAAGTTCTCCCATGAGCCTGTATTCCTTTTATTTAATTATCACACCAAAATCCGGAATTCTCAATTAAATAAGATAAATAACAGATTGTTCTTTGCGATTTTTATCGTGCAGTCGACATTTTTATGAATTACAATTAAAATAGTTTAATCAAATTTTTTAGAGGTATCTAATGAGCAAAATTGCCATCAGAATCAACCCGGCTGACGCAGTTGCAGTTGCACTCCAGCCGCTTTCAAAGGGAACTCAGGTTACCCTCGAAGCCATGGACAATGTTCCAGAAGTTACAGTTACTTTGCAGGAAGATATTACTGCAGGTCATAAATTTGCAATCCGCCCGATCAAAAAGGACGAATCTGTAATCAAATATGGTTATCCGATTGGCGCTGCCTCGGAAGATATCGATGTCGGCAAGCACGTTCATACTCACAATATCCACACATTGTTAAGCGAAGCCGCTTCTTACTCTTACGACGAAGCTAATGCAAAGGCTGCTTACGACGCATGGTACAAAGAAACAGAATCCCTCCGCCAGAACGTTCCAACTGTAAATGTATATAAAAGAGCAGACGGCCGCGTTGGCAGCCGCAACGAAATCTGGATTGTTCCGCTCGTAGGCTGTGTAAACAAAATCTCAGAAACCCTCGCAAACTGGGCAAATGCCAAATACTGCAAAGGAGAACCAAAACCAAACAAAAAAGGCGGTCTCGAAGGCTTCCACGTTTGGACACATCCATACGGCTGTTCTCAGATGGGCGGCGATAAAGAAACAACAGCAAAAATTCTTGCTGACCTTGTTCACCACCCTAACGCAGGCGGCGTTCTTGTAGTTTCACTCGGTTGTGAAGAAAACAACGTTCCTTACTTCAAGGAATTCCTCGGTGACTACGATGAAAACCGTGTAAAATTCATGGTAACACAGCAGAGTAAAGATGAACTTAGTGACGGTAAAAAGCTCCTCAAGGAACTTGCATCATACGCTAAAAAATTCAAGCGCGAAGAACGCCCTCTCACAGACATCGTTCTCGGAATGAAGTGCGGTGGTTCAGACGGTATGAGCGGAATCACTGCAAACGCTCTGATTGGCCGTATCTGTGACGCAATGACAGGAATGGGCGGACGCGTAATGCTCACTGAAGTTCCGGAAATGTTCGGCGCAGAACAGATGCTCATGAACCGCTGTGTAGACCGCGCAACTTTTGAAAAAACAGTTGATCTTATCAACGGATTTAAAGACTACTACTCAAGACATAACCAGGTTTGCTACGAAAACCCTTCTCCGGGAAACAAAGCCGGCGGTATCACAACCCTCGAAGACAAATCACTCGGTTGTGTTCAGAAAGGCGGTAAGGCACCTGTAACAGGCGTTCTCAAATACGGCGAACGTCTACCGCAGGATACAACAGGCCTGACCCTCCTCGAAGGTCCGGGAAACGACATTGTTTCTACAACAGACATGACAGGTGCCGGCGCAAACATCATCCTGTTCTCTACAGGACGCGGTACTCCTCTTGGAGCACCGGTTCCAACCGTAAAAATTGCAACTAACCATCCTCTTGCTCAGAGCAAGGCAAACTGGATCGACTTTGACGCTGCAGAACTGCTCGACAGACCAAGCGACGAAGTTCGTGACAAACTGCTTGCTTTGATTTGCGACATCGTTTCAGGCCGTGCCGTTACAAAAAATGAACGCAACGGTTACCGCGAAATCGCAATCTTCAAAGACGGAGTTACACTGTAAGTTAAACTGACTGCGGCGGAGGCTTAGAAATGTCTTGGATAGAGAAAATCGATATAACAGGCTCTTCGGCTTCTGTTGCAGTAATTTCAATTTCAACAATTCTTCTGCTGGGCTTTTTGATGACCCGCATCACCAAAAAGCTCCGCCTGCCTAATGTTACTGCATACATTACAGCGGGCATTTTAATTGGCCCGTACTGCCTAAACTTAATTCCACAGACAATAATCAACGGAACCGCCTTTTTACCTGACATCGCGCTTGCATTCATAGCATTCGGTACCGGCGAGTTTTTTAAGTTAAACAAATTAAAATCAAACGGCGCAAAGGTTACAATCATCACACTTCTCGAAACTTCCTTTGCCTCTCTGCTTGTTTTTGCCGTAACCTTTTTTATTCTCAAGTTGAATTTTGCCTTTTCCCTCGTTTTGTCCGCCTTAGCCGCAGCAACCGCTCCGACTTCTACAATGATGACAATCCGCCAGACTGGCGCCAAAGGAGACTTTGTAGAAACCCTTTTACAGGATGTTGCCCTCGACGACATTATCAGTTTAATCGCATACAGTGTTGCAATTTCGATTGCAGTTCATACATATTCAGGAGAAGGTGCTTCGATTGCAGAAGTTTTAGTTCCAATCGGACATAACTGTCTGGTAATTCTTCTGGGATGTGTTTTTGGTGTTCTGATGACAATTCTTCTCCGCCCAAAAACACGCACCAAGGACAACCGCCTTATCATTTCTGTTGCCCTTCTTTTTGCATTCTGCGGAGTCTGTACTTTCTTCGATGTATCACCTCTCTTAGGCTGTATGTCCATGGGAACAACTTACATCAACATGACAGACGACGACAAACTTTTTAAACAGCTCGCTTATTTTTCGCCGCCGATTCTGCTTTTGTTCTTTGTCCGCTCAGGCATGACCTTTAACCTTCATGCGCTGGTAGACACATCAGGTTCAATCGGAAACTCATCTCTGCTCGTAATTGTAATTCTTTATTTTATCGTCCGTGTAATCGGAAAGTATGCGGGAGCTTTCGCAGGCTGTTCAATCGTAAAAAAACCAGCAAATACACGCAACTACCTGGGACTCGCCCTGATTCCACAGGCCGGTGTTACCATCGGTCTTGCTGAACTCGGCGCCCGCTCGCTTTCCGGCGAAACCGGAAGTGCCCTGATGACAATTATCCTCGCTTCCGGCATTTTGTACGAAATCCTTGGCCCTGCAGCAGCTCAGTTTGCATTGTACAAATCAGGTTCATATTCAAATAAACTTGAAGATCTTGTCTCTGTTGAATCAAACACAACGGACGGCAAAGAAAAAACCCAGCTCGAACTTTTAATCGAACGCATTCAATTGATTCAAAAAGAGCTTCCAAGCCACACTGTAGACGAGGAAGAAGAAGCATATACAGAAGCCGCAGAAAGTCATTTTGCAGACAGAGCACAAACCCATAAAGAAAATTTAAAACAACCGATAAGGAGAAAAAAGTAAAATGATAAAAGATCCAATCGCACAGCTACTCGGAGAATGGTCCGTTTCGTTAAATTTATATTCAATTTTTTTGAGGCTTGCAGTTTCTCTTTTACTTGGAGCAATTATCGGCTGGGAACGCTCAAGCAAACGCCACAGCGCAGGATTCCGCACTTTTATCATGGTCAGTTTGACTTCTACCATGATTATGATGCTAGATATTTTTATCACAAGAAACTACGGCGTAAAAATATTTTTGTTTTCGGCAATTTCAATCATTTCCGTTGCACGCATCGCCACCCGAACACTCTATTTTAGTTCAAGAAATCAGATTACCGGTCTCACAACAAGTTTTGCACTCTGGGCAACTTCAATTCTCGGACTTGGCCTTGGAATCGGATTTTACACAGTAACATTGTGTGCCTTCATTTTAATTTTGTTCTGCCTTTCAAGCCTGCCGGCCCTGGAATTCTATCTTAAAAACCGTTCAAACCATTTTGAAATCCACCTCGAATTAAAAAACAGCCTCAACCTTCAGAACTTTGTAACTACAATCCGCAAACTCGGACTCACAATTGACGCAATCGAAATGAACAATGCCTACGCAAATTCGGGTCTGAGTGTTTATTCAATTGCGCTTACGATTAAAAGCAATGAACTCAAACAGTACAAAACCCACACAGAAATCATTCAGGCATTACAAACCCTGGACTACGTTTACCACATAGAAGAAATTTAAAATAAAGAAGGCGCCTTGTTCGGCGCCCTTTTGGATGCAAGTACCACTCATCGGGTAGCATCACCTCTATACTCTGCTTAGCTGCAGAAAGCTTGTTAACGTACGTTTAACCTCGGCAGGTCATTTATTTTTGTCGGAAATTGCATAACGCCTCCTGTCGTGCGGCGGGTGTAAGTCCTCATCTCTTTCCTCACCACGATTTAATCATACCACGACCCCGTGAGAATGCAATAAAAAATGTTGTTATTTTTTAAAATTTTAATTTATTGAATTTTTGTCTTTTAAGTTTGTGGCGTTTACCAGTATAATTTTATTTGAGGGGAACACAGATGGCTCAAAATCTTATCGGACAGACTCTTGTTCAAAACATTTCCAAACCACAAAATGTATTTGTTTTTCCAACCCAGATCGCATGCGATTTATGGGCAGACTGGACAATTCAAAATTCTCAGGTCAAAGCCGTTGCCATGGAGCGTTTTATTCCGTGGGATGATTTTAAGGCAACCGCCATCCGCAGCGAACTCCAGGATAAAAATTCAATCCCGAGTGAAATGCGAAAAATCTTTGCCATCCAGCTAATCGAACAAAATGCCAGAACTCCCTTTTTGAATTCAATTATTCCGTCAGATTACGCAAAGACCGCCGGCGCTTTTGCAAACTGGATTGCAACCATTTTGTCGAGCCTTGCCATCTGGAAAAAGTATTTTGACAAAAACACCGCCACCAGCCCAAACGCCATCGACGCTGAAGACAAAGATATTCTTGAGATTTACCAGCGCTACCAGGAATTTCTGGACAAATATTCTCTCTTTGATCCGGCCTGGGAAAAACCGCCGTTTAAGGCAGACGATAAACACTACTTTGTTTTCTTTCCTGAAATTCTTACCGACTATGAAGAATACCGCCCGATTCTGGATGAATGCAAAGACTTTATCACAATCGTTTCATTTACAGAGGATGACGGAAACCCTGTTGCGGATGCGGACTTTTTTACAGATTCACGCACCGAAATTAAAAACCTGGCAATCAAACTCCGCCAGGCCCACGACAAGGACAAAATTGAATGGGATAAAATTGCAGTAAACGTTCCGGACATGGAAAGTTACGGACCGTACATCGACCGCGAACTTGAATTGTATTCGATTCCGCACGTAGTGCGCTCTGCACGCCCATTGTCGCAGACGGCAGGAGGCTCATTATTCAATTTAATCAGAGAGTGCGTTAACGAAAACTTCAGTTTTACTTCCCTCAAAAATTTTCTGCTGACGGTTGAACTTCCATGGTCTGACAGCCAGTTAAACGACAAGCTTATTTCATTCGGTCAAAACAACAATTGTCTGTGCAATTTTGAAATCGAAGGCACCCCGGTCGATATCTGGGAAAAGACCTTTGATTCAATTCCGTGCGACAAAAGCATTATTACGTTTTACAAAAACTTAAAGCACGCTCTCATTAAAATTACTGGTTCAGCAAGTTTTGAAGAAATCCGCGACAATTATTTTGCCTTCCGCGAAAAGTTTTTTGACATGGATAAATGCAGCGAGTTTACAGATAAAATCATCAGCCGCTGTATTATTGAACTTGGCGGCTTAATCGACCTGGAAAAAGTCTTCAGCGAATGCAGAATTCCAAATCCATACAATTTTTTTGTAAGCCTTCTCGACGAAAAAGTGTATCTTGAACAGGCCAACGAACGCGGAGTTCAGATTTTGCCATACAAAACCGGCTCATCTTCTCCTTTTGACTGCCACTTTATCGTGGACGCAAGTCAGGCCGCAACTTCGATAATTTATAAGTCGCTTTCATTTTTGAGAGAGGACAAGCGTTTAAAAATTTTGGGCGGCCTCGAGCACGAAGACCCGAACGTTACAAGAACTTTTTTACGACTCTACAAAATGAACTCACTTTCCAAAAATGTTTATTGTTCGTGCGCGGCAAAAACTTTTACAGGTTATGCCCAGACTGCAAGCGACCTGACCGAACAGGATTTTACTAAAAATCCGCCGGACTTCCTCAGCCAGAGCTCCTTTACCGGAGAAAAAAACTGGTATCTTGAAAAAGGAAATTTCCCGGCTTCTATTTATTCAATTCAACAAAAAGGCGCACAAAACTGGCTGCTCGCAAATGAACATTATGAGGCCGATACCGGCAGGGCTTTTGAAGTTATTGATGAATTTATCAAAAAAAACCGCATAAAAGACGGCCAGAACTGCAGCGTTTCTTACTCGGCCATGAAGCCCTTTCTTGAATGCCCGTTTAAATACTGCCTCCAAAATATTTTACATATTAAGGAACTCAACCAGGAAACCAATTTGATGGACAGGTATGCAAAAGGCGACCTGAACCACCTGGTTCTGGAACTTTTCTTCAAACACTATCAGGAACACCACCTTTTGCTTCCAAAAGAAGAAGATATCCTTTTGCCGGAAAATTCAAACCTCATCGCAGTTTGCCTTGATAAAGCAATTGAAGACGATGAAAACTCGCCGATGGCCAGATTCCTTCTCAATACCACTAAACTCGATATTCTGAAGGACATAACTGAAGCAATTCAGGTTATCTGCAAAAAATTTTTTGACCATTACGTTTACGCTGTAGAAAAAAACTACTCCTTCAAAATCCCTGACCAGAATGCTGTGTGCGAAGGAAAAGTCGACCTGCTCCTTCAGGACCCTGCTGACAATGAACTTATTCTGATTGACCACAAAACAGGCCAGGTTCCGAAACAGGAACAATTATATTGCAGCAAGCTTACGGAAGGAGAGATTTTGAATTTACAGATGCCGATGTACTTTTACCTTTTGCAAAATACACCGGACGTGCCACCGGTCAAACAGGCCTTTTTCTATAAAATCAGCGAAGGCAAATTTATAGAGTTTAAAAGTGATGACATCAACCGGGAACTTAACTATCTGCACGAAAAAATCAATCTTTTTGTACAGGCAATTTCTGACGGCAATATTTTAAAGGAACGCACCAAAAAGATTGCAGACTGTTATGACTGTGATTACAAAGCAGTTTGCCGCCGCACATTTATCGTCGGAAAAACAGAATAAGGAGGTTCAAATGGCAGATTTAAAGATTGATGAATATCAGAAAAAAGCAATTGATTCAAATATAAATACCGTTGTAAGCGCCGGAGCAGGTTCCGGAAAAACGCGCGTTCTTGCAGAACGCTTTCTGGACCTTGTTCTGAACCGCGGCTGCAATGTTGATCAGATTCTTACTTTGACTTTTACCAAAAAAGCCACAGTCGAAATGTCGAGCCGTATCTATCAGACCTTAAAAAAACGCGCACCGGAGCAGGCAAAGAACTTTTTTAAGGCAAACATCAAGACAATCGACAGTTACTGTTCTGGTATAGCAAAAATGGGCGCCCACAATTATGGAATTTCGCCGAATTTTACCGAAAACGAAGATTATCTTAAAACAAAACTGGCAGCACTTGCAGTTTCTTTTATCCTCAAGCATAAAGACAATATAGCAATTAAATCTCTTGTAAATATAAGCCATTATCAGGAAGTTGCAAAACAACTCTTCGTTGACCCGATTTTACTTCACTCAACAATCATTCACCCGCACAACTTCAGGGAAGATTACAAAAAGCAGTTCCAGACCGTCCTTGTTGAATGGGAAAAAATGGCCGCCTATCTTGAGGGCCTGGTTTCTGAAGTAAAAGAAGAGTATTCAGGCTTTACAGGCCCCAAAAATCCAACCATGGAAAAATTTGATGCTTTACTGAATTCTCTGCCTTCTTCATTACCAGTTTTTAACTATGATAATTACCGCCGGGATGAATATGATGAAGCAATTAAAGCTCTCAAAATATATGGCGTTTTTGTAAAATTTAATTTTTATAATACAAAAAATACCGGCGATATGAAGGAAATGCTTTCCGCTGCACGTGATAACTATTCAAAGGCCGTGCAGCTTCTGAACTTCATTGTAAATTCAAAAATTATCGAATCCCTCATCCCCCTCCTCGAAGAATTCAGTCA
>JAEENG010000083.1 GCA_016283615.1 Treponema sp. | reverse complement strand
CAAAACATTTTTCACGTACTTCGACTGTGATTGTAACGTCAGGATTATGAACGTCAACCTGTAAAAGACCTTCGTCAAAAACGAGGCTTCCGGCTTCCCTCATAATTCCGTAGGAGTCTAATTCAAAACTTTTATCACTTCTTTTTGCGGCAATTTTAAATGTTTTTGCGCCATTTTCTTTTGCGCTTTTTGCAAGTTTTAAAACTTCCTGTCTGATTGAATTGATATCTTTCGGGCATACATTTGCCTTTGCCCAACCGGTAATTCCGATAAGGTGAGAAAGTGTAAATTCAACTGCTTCCTGGGCGTCTTCATCACATTCGATATAAAGTCTTCCTGCGTGCAGATTTACCTTTGCATTTACTGAAAGCAGGTAAGTTTTTACATTGCCTGCCAGAAGACGTTCAAAAGATTTAATATTGGAACCCTTTAATGTAAGTTCCCCGAGTTTTCCTAAATATGTAATCATAAAAAAAATATAGCAGAAAAAAATTATAATTTCCATATTGTCAAAATGACAAAAAGTGTGATATTGTCATTTATATGATTAAGAGTACACCATTATTCGATAAGTCACTTGGAAAAAATCTTCCGCTGATGTTTAAAAACAAAGTTTCTCTGATTCCAAATCTGACCCTGCAGGCCGTAAAAAACAAGAGCGGAGTTTTTGTCCGCTACAGTTATTCTCAGGTTTACCAGCATGTAATTGAACTTGCATGGCAGCTAAAAAAACTCGGAATTAAAAAGGGCGAAAATGTCGGAATGATGAGTGACAACAGGCGCGAATGGCTCATCTCGGATCTTGCTCTTTTGTCTCTCGGTGCAATTGATGTTCCGCGCGGCTGTGACTCAATGGGGCTCGAAATCAGATTCATTCTTAATTATACAGAATGTAAGGTAAGTTTCTTTGAGAACGGACGCCAGCTCGAAAAAGTCCTGGAATGCCGCGAAGAATGTCCTTTACTTGAAAAAGCAATTCTTTTTGAAATGTGTGATGAAGGGACGATTCAAAAAGCAAAAGAAATGGGAATTGAAGTTATAAACTATCACTTCCTCGAAAGTGAAGGGGCCGCAGTTACAAAAGAAGACTGGCTCCAGATCGAAAAGGGCATGGAAGAAATTGAACCGTCGGACGTGGCAACAATTATCTTTACTTCAGGAACAACAGGAACCCCAAAAGGTGTTCAGCTGACTCATGATAACTTTATTGCTGAATGTGAAGTTTCACACTACTGTCTCGGTCTCATGCAGAGAGGCGATATCTGGCTTACAGTTCTTCCTGTATGGCACAGTTTTGAACGCGCATTCTGCTACATGGTAATTGCCCTCGAAGGCGGTTTTGCATATTCAAAGCCGATTGCTTCAATTATGTTGAGCGATATGGCTCTTGTTCAGCCGCAATTTATGAACGGTGTACCACGCCTCTGGGAATCTGTTGCCCAGGGACTTTTGCGGGAAATGAAAAAGCAGAGCGGTATGAAACAGTGGGTATTCAACCTTTCGGTTTCCATCGGAAAAATGTACTACAGGGCAAAATCCCACGTATTGGGACTTCGCTGCCGTTTTAAGTGGTATCCTCGTTCCCTGGACTGTTTGTATGGTTTATTGCCATTTATTCTTTTGTTCCCGCTTAATTTTATTTGTGAAAAGCTGGTATTCAAACAGATCCGCCTTAAGTTTGGCGGTAAACTTAGGGGAGCAATCAGTGGTGGCGGTGCTCTCCAGCCAAATACAGAAGCATTCTTCCGCGCAATTGGATTCAATCTTCTGGAAGGTTACGGTATGACAGAAACTGCACCGGTAATTTCCGTTTGTAATTCTAAAAAGCCGCGTTCAAATAACGTCGGTTTGATTTTCCCCAGCTTTGAATTAAAGGTCGTTGCCCACAAGGAAGGCAAGGTAATCGACGGAAAACCTCTTAAGCCAGGAAAACGCGGTCTTGTTCTTGTAAAAGGGCGTCAGGTAATGAAAGGCTACTACAAGCGTCCGGACTTAACCGAAGCAATCATCGATAAGGAAGGCTTTTTGAATACGGGCGACCTGGGTATGGTAAGCTACGATCATGAACTTAAACTTATCGGCCGTGCCAAGGACACTATCGTTCTTCTCGGCGGCGAAAATATCGAACCTCAGGTAATTGAAAAGGCTGTTAATTCAAGTCCTTATGTTGAACGCACTGTGATTCTCGGACAGGACCAGAAATACGTTGCAGCCCTGATTGTTCCGGACCAGATGAATGTAATTTCTTTTGCAGAAGAAAA
>JAEENG010000082.1 GCA_016283615.1 Treponema sp. | reverse complement strand
ATATTGATTCCCATCGGGCCGGGCGTGCTTTCGCTGACGGCTACCATATTGTAGAACATATCAATTCCAATCAGGGCAAATTTTTCTACGAGAAGCTGCTGCATTACAGTGATTGCAACAAGTCCGCCTCCGATTGTAATCAGACCCACATACATAAAAATAAAGAAAAGCTGGTACAAGGGAATTTTTTGTCCTTTTGTAACTGCAACGACAGTTTCTCCGGAAGCAAATCCTTTGAGGGCACTTATTCCAAAATTCAATCCGATAAAGGCAATGGCGGCAATTATGATTCCAGTTAAAACCGGTTTGAGCGGATACTGTTTTTGTACTGCTCCTGTTAAAACTCCGATTGCAACTGAAACTACAATTATCCAGACTGTGCTTACGTTAAAATAATAAATTGCGATAAAACTCAAAAGAAAGAGTACAAAGCCAAAGAGATTCTTTACTGCCTTTGTCGCAAACTTCCATACTGCGTGGGTGAGAAGGGCTGCAACCGAAATATTGATTCCTGTAAGGGCTGCTTGAACCCATGGAATGTCTGCAAAATTTGAGATGAATCCTGCAATTATGCTGATTACGATAATCGACGGAGTAATCATGCCGAGGGTTCCGACAATTCCTCCGGTTACGCCTGCAAGTTTATTGCCGATAAAGGTCGAAACATTTACCGCGATGATTCCGGGCGTGCTCTGACCGATGGCAAACCAGTCCAGAAGTTCTTCGCTGGTTGTCCATTTTCTTTTTTGTGCAAGTTCTCTGTCTAAAACCGGGAGCATGGCAATTCCGCCGCCAAATGTACAGAGTCCGATTTTAAAAAGTGTTGAATACAATTCCCATAAAAGCCTGAAGTTTACATTCATAACGGCCTTTATTCTATCTTTTGCTTTGTATACTTTCAATATAAATCGAAAAGTTGGTGAATTCATCAAAATGGTGATATAATGAATTCTATCGAAATAAAAAAAGAGGCATTTTAATGGCAGACACATCATCCATCCTTTCTACCTTGCTGAGTTCTTCGGCAATCAAGGGAATCAGCAAAACATCAAACGCAAGTGCAGACGAGGTTCAGCGCATTGTTGCAAACGCAGTTCCTGCTCTTTTACAGGGTGCAAATAAACAGGCAACTTCCAAATCAACAGCAGAAAACTTTGCTGCTGCATTATCACAGCACGCTCAGGACGACACATCAAACATCAGTTCATTCATGAAAAACGTTGATCTTGATGACGGTTTAAAAATTCTGGGCCATCTTCTCGGAACTTCTGCAAAATCAACAACAGCTCAGATTTCAAAGGCATCAGGAACAAAAGTATCAACGACAACTGCAGTTCTTTCCGCTCTTGCACCGCTTTTGATGAGCCTTCTCGGCCAGCAGACCCAGTCTTCTTCCGGCGGAGCCCAGGCTTCCATGGCAGCAAGCCTTCTAGGCGGACTTATGCAGAATGTAAATGCGGGCAATCTTCTTGGAAGTCTTCTTGGTGTATCGTCAGGTTCATCAAAACCTTCTTCAAATGCGGCCGGCAGCCTTTTAGGCGGCCTCATGGGACTTTTAAAATAATTAATTTATGCATAATCGGGAAATTTCGAGTTATTCGTATATCAGCAAGTGAAGATCTGCCGTAAGCGAGGTTACGACACAAACTCGCCTGAGCTTCGCTCACTGCGAGGTTTGTTGGCGTGCTCTCGCTGAGAGGCAGATTGTGTTTTGGGATAATTTGAAAAACTCGAAATTTGACCTGTATAACATAAAAAAGGAGGTTTGCTAAAATGGCAGACACTAAAAAAGCTTCCGGCGGAAGCACAATCGGATTGCGCATCGGCGCAGTAATTCTCTGGATTGCAGCTCTTGTAATGGAGTTCTTTGCAATCAGCACAATCATGGACACTGTATCAGTTGGTTTTATCGCAGCTCTCGTTGAAAAAGTATGCGACGCACTCAAGAGTACAGACGGCCGTCTCTACGTAATGGTAGGTCTTCTTGTTGTTGATGCAGTATTTGTTATCATCGGCGCCCAGCTGTGGAAAAACGCCAACCACATCAGCCCTGCTTCTGAAAAAAACAAGCTGCTTTTCTGGCTCTGGAACAACATGGGTGTTGTAGTTGCCGCAATCTGTTTTATTCCATTTATCGTTCTTCTTCTCAAAAACGATAAAGCAGACAAAAAAACAAAGGCAATCGGTGCCGTTGCAGCTGCTATACTTCTCGCAATCAGCGGTCTTGCAAGTTACGACTGGAATCCGGTTTCTAAGGAAGACCTCGCTTCTCAGGGTGTAAGCACAGTATTCTGGACACAGTACGGTACAAAATACCACACTCACGATGACTGCTCTGCAATCAAAAACAGCACAACAGTTACAAGCGGTACACTCGACGAAGCTGCAGCTTCTAAAAAAGAAGCCGAATGCAAAATTTGCGAAAAACGTGATGCAAAGGCTAAGGCTGCCCTTGAATGGGACGCTCACAAAGCTGAACAGAACGCTCCTGCAGTTCAGGAAGAACCAGCAGCTTAAGTAAAAACTTTTTTTGCCGGGAAACAAAAAACTGTACCACTGCGTACTCCCGGCAAAAGTCAAAAACACCCGCTGCTGTCCTCGCTGAAGTGTACCCCAAAAATTGGAATATAATTTTTGGAGGTACATTTTTTATGTCTAAATTGTCAGATAAAGATAAGGCAAACATTGTTGCTCATT
>JAEENG010000011.1 GCA_016283615.1 Treponema sp. | reverse complement strand
GGTATAACCGGCGGTTTCCGTCTTTGTCGGCGTCTTTTGCTTCTGCAAGCGTATTTTTTACAAACTCTTTGTTTGAGCGATAACCGCCACCGATAACCCATGTTTGAGAAGCTTTTTCAAGTGCTGCATTCAGTTTTTCTGCAAACTCCTGCGCTTTCTTTGTCTGTCTAAGCCAGAAGTTATTCCAAGAATCGTAAGCGGGTTTTGTAACCTTTCCCCAGCTTTCGGCAAGGTCGCCTTGTGCCATTGTCAGTTGCTTTGCGCTTCCGGTTGCTTTTGTGGCTTCTTCTGAAATTCCTTTGTATTGCTCGGCAAGAATCTTTACAGCTTCGCCGTTTTGTAGCTGTTCTTTTGTCAGATTCTTTGTTTCAGCTGATAAAGTCGAAAGATTTCCCGCTTCGCCTGTATAAGACTTGTTAAGCATATCAATAACGCTTTGCAAGTTTTTACCGCTTCCGGCAGCAACATCAATTGAAGCGCTCATTATATCCATAACCTGCGCTTCTGTTCTTCCAGAAGCTACAAGCTCGGTCATCATTGGAATAAGTTCTTCATCGCCATAGTCTGAAATAGACTGCAATTGCCCCGCAAATTCTTCAAGGCGTTTAACGCCTGTACCGTCCATGTATGGATTGTTCTTTGCTGCCTGTGCAAGTTTTGTTTCAGCTTTTAATTGAACGTTGAAAGCTTCGGCGGTGTCCTTAATTGCCTGCAATTCCTGTTTAAGAAGCTTTACTTCGGCAGCAATAACGGCACCAAGCCCGGCGCTTTTAATTGTGTTGCTGGTCCGTTTCCATGCGTCACCAAGTTTTGAAACGGAATCATTCTTTGCGTCTTTACCCAGCTTGTTTAAGCTGGATGTTAAATTGTCTATGTTCTTTTTTGCTTCTTTTGTGTCTGATTTAAATTTGATACTTACGTTTTTATCGGCCATTCAAAAACCCCGCTATTGTTTCAACTGTGAATCAAACGCAGCGATTGCGGCTTTTTCTTCGTCGGAATATTCCTTTTCAATCTGCCACATTGCTTTCATTTGAAGCATATATTTTTTATATTCCTTGTTGTCGCTTTCCTTTGGAACGTATGCCCGATATTCCATCACTTTATTAAGCTTTGTATCGGTCAGCCCCGCAAGCAACGCTTGAAACTTGTACCAGTGCAAGTGCAAGTTTCTTTTTTTAAGGTCTATTCCGTAGCGTTGCCAGAAAGCGGAATAAATTAAATCAGCGTCTATTTCGTAATCAAGAAGTATTGCGTCTGGCTCGTCACCGATGTCGCGCGGAATTTCCCGCGGTGGTTGTGCAAAGTTCTTTATTGCTTCAAAACCTGCTTTCAGGTCCGGCGGAATAGCGCCTTTGTATAAATAGTTATACTCTTCGTATCTGTGCGGATGTTTTACCATCTGCGAAAAAAGAATGAAAAACTGATAATCTGTGTTAATGCGATAAGACTTGCCGGAAACTATGACAGAATCCGGCAAGTCTATAATACGGCTTAAATCAATCATTTACGCACGCATTAAGACGACGGCATGTCGCCTTCTGTAAATGTTGGAACGCCGTTTGCGATTGTAACGTAACCCTTAACCGGTGTACCATTTTCGTAAACGTTACAAGAAAGAGATTTTCCGGTAGCGTTCAGCTCTTCTACTGTTACGCTGGCGTTTGTCTTTTCAGCGTAGTAGTAAGTTACGTCGTCGCCGCTTTCTTCAACTGTTACACTGTCGAAGATGTTTACCAGAAGGAATTCTTTCTGCGCTTCTGAACCGATAGCACGCTTTTTGTAAAGGTCATAGAACAACTCAAAGTCTGGTTCACCTTTGTACATTGTGATCGAAAGGTTTTCGCTAGGCTTGTAGTCCATAACCTCTGTTGTCGGGTGTTCGTCTGCGATGTAGTCGCGTTCCTCTGTCTGCGGATTCATTGCGCGTGTGAATTCCGTAGCCTTCTTAATCTGCACCCAAGAAGGAATAGCGGACGTTCCGTTATTCAAAAATGGGCGGATTAAGTGTTTCTTAATCAATTGTGTCTGTTCACTCATGGTTAATAGTCCTCACTTGTATATATTGTCAGGTTAATTTCGGCGGCGGTCATTGTTTTTTCAACAGCTCCGCAGTCAGGGTAAAACCTGATTGTTCCACGTTTTGTGTCCTGCACGCTGTCTTCATTAAGCGTGTAGTATTTTGCCACTGCCTTTTTAAAACATGCAGCAAAACGGCACATTCTTTTTATAAGTTCGTCGTATTTACAGCCCTTAAAAACAAAAGTCACTGTAAATTCGCTTCCTGTCACTTCGTCGGAAATTGTTTCTTCTCCATCATCCTGTGTTTCCGGCAAAACAGAAACGGAAACGTCAGGAACTTTCAGCGGGTCTACTGTGCCAAAAATTACCGACTTATTGTTAAGCCGTGGCAGTTCCGGGGCGGGCGCTGGATCGTCATATTCTGCAAGCTCTTCATTAAATTGAGTTGTCAAAAAGTTTTTTATAACTTCAAAAAGCTCTTCCATTACTTGCCCCAGTATTTTTCTAACTCTTTATCAATCATTTTTCGCACATCCTGCATGTACGAACCAGAAGCGGCGTAAAGCTCGCCCACTTGCACAAACGAATGCGGTTTGTTAATCGCTCGTTTAGTTGGTCCGGTGTAGCCGTAGTTCAAAACATAGGCTTTCGGAAAAATTGCGCTTCCGCTTTCTCCGTTCGGGTAAACGTTCGCAACTCCGTTTTTATGGACCTTATATCTAAAAGCTTTCAAAAGCTCGCCGGTTCTACTTTTCAGCGTTTGCCGGATTCCGCCTTTTACGGCTTTTACTGTACCTTTTGCAATAATGGAAAGTGTCTTTCGCTCTATTGCAGCAAGGCTTTTTGATGTTCCTGAAAGGGCTTCTTGCGCTTCTGCAATGTCTGCTTCAACACTTATCATTAAGCACCCTCAATC
The DNA here is from genome assembly GCA_016283615.1 of Treponema sp. Lineage (GTDB taxonomy): Bacteria > Spirochaetota > Spirochaetia > Treponematales > Treponemataceae > Treponema_D. The sequence continues at coordinate 9,221 of JAEENG010000011.1, read as the reverse complement.
TTTCGGAATGCCGAAAGCGGTTTTAAGTACGGCGTATAATCTACGATGTTTGCAAACGTGCGGTTTACGCCGATACTTGAATTATTGTTAACGCCTATGTTTCCGCCGTCTTCCAGCTGTAAAAGTGTAGCAATGCGCAAGCATACGTTTTTGAACATGGCAACAGCGGCGGCGTCGTAATGCTCTGAATCTGTCAGAACTGATTCACAATCAAAAAGCACATAGTTTGAAATAATCTGCTGTGCAGTTCCTATGTGAATTTCAATAAGCTGCTGTGAAGTTTCGTCTTCTTTCTGTTCAATGCCGTTGTACGCATACAACAAAGCGGCGGTAATAAGCATTATTTTTCATCCTTTGGAATTTCTGCAATTCCATCTTTAACAAAACGATTTGCGACTGTTTCCGGTAATTCTGCAACCTGTTTTGGTTGAAAAACGCCATAAACGCCCCAGTAACCGGCAATAAAACGAATTTTCACCTTTTTGTTAGTTTTTGGTGTATTTTCGTTATTATTTGGCTTGTTTTCGTCATTTTTTGCATTATTTTCGTTATTTTTTGACATAAAAAATCCCCTTAAAATAGGGCGCTCGCATGGGGCGCCACGCCCTATTTTTGTGTTATTTTCCGGCCTACTAGCCAGAAGTCTTTACAGCAAGTGAGAAGAGGTCTGTATCAGAAACCTGCTTACCACCGACGAATGCTTCTGCCTGGAAATAGGTCTTTGAATCACCCTTAACCTTGATAGGTGTGATAGTGATTCCGCCGGCAACTCCCACGTGGAAGCGTGAAAGAGGAACAGCAACGGCAAGAATAGAACCTGCGGTTGTTGCCTTTGGTGCCTTTGCGTCAAGGCGAACCTTAACACCTTCAATTTCCTTGCTGCGGATCAAGCCTTCTTTGTACAGTTTTACATCTTCGCCGCTTGTTGAATCAGACAAAACATTCTGATATGTAGCTGGGTTCATTACGATTTCGAATGTTTCATCGTAACCGCTTACTTTAAGCGCAAGGCCGGCAAGGTCTGAACACTTAATAGATGTCTGATTAGCTGCAAGCTGTGTGATACCTGCGGTATTTGCAGCGGCAGAAGTCCAGATACCTTTTACACCTTTCTGTGTGTTTGAAATCAAGCTGCCCTGCAAAACCTTTGTATGAAGCTTTTTGCGGAAAGCTTTTCTGAACAATTCAGGCAACTTTGATTGAATGTCTACTGTGTTGAGCTGCAAAGCTTCGGCAGTAACGCCAAGAACAGAAGCCAAGCCGTAAACCTGAATTTCTGTTGTTTTCATTTCTGCTTCGTCGTCTTCGTTGATTGAGCTTCCGCCCTCTGCTGTATCAACTGGCTCTTCAAGTCCTGGTTCAAGAACCGGAATGTTTGTTGAAGCGTTGTCGCTGTAATCAAAAGTTACAGCATTAAGGATGTCGTCTTTTTCGCCGATTCCTTCAAAAAGCTGCTGAACCTGGTTAATTTTTCCGTTTCCGCCGATTGTGATTGCACGCATTTCTTTTGCAGCTTCTACAAAGTCGCGGTTTGTAAGGGTGATTCCTTCTTTTCCGCCTTCTGGCTTGTCGATTTCTGCAAAAGCTTTTTCAAGGTCTGCACGGCGTTTGTCAAAGTCTGCAAGCTTAGACTTTGCTTCCTCTTCGTTGAATTCGCCTGTACCGTGGCGAACTTCTTCCATAAATGAACGTCTTTCGAGTTCAAGTGCTTCGATGTCTGCGCGAAGCTCTGCTTTAGTCTTAATCATGGTGTTATTTCTCCTGATTTTGTGTATAGAAAACAAATCGCGCACGGCGGTTTTGTTCTTCCCGTTCTTTTGCTTCTGCTTCTGCTTTGGCTCTCTCTTCTGCTTCCTTCTGTTCAGTGGCATTGTCAGTGTCGTTTGACTGCTGGTCTGTTTCTGCTGAACGGATCATTGCTTCAAGATTGTCTACAACAGCGCGAAGCTTTGTTTTATCTTCTTCTGAAAGCTGTTCACGTTTCAGAATTGCGTTAACTTCGTCAAAGTCCGTTCCGCACTTTTTGAAGAACGAACGAACGTTTGTGTTGCCTTCTGGATAGGCCGGAAAAGCGACGCAAACAGAGATTTCAAGAAGTTTTACTTCCACTAATTCGCGTAAATCGTGGTCGCTGTCAATTTCGGTCCATTGGGTCTTGATTGGGATAAAACCGAAAGACAAGGTTCTACAATCACCGCGTTTTATTAACTCGAATGCGTCGTTTCCGTCTGTTGTGTTTGGAAGGTCTACTTCAAAATGCAAGCCGTCTTCTTCGCTGTGCATGCGAAGTGTTCCAGCCTGTGAGCTTCCAAGAATCTTTGTTACGTCATGGCCCAGTAGACACTTAACTTCTGCTTTGTCTGCAAGGGTTTTGTTAAATGCAGTAGGGGTAATTCTTTCAGTTGTTCCGTACATATCAACGGAATCTGAATTGTAAGGAATCACGCCTTTAATTGTGCGCTTGTCGTCTTCTACGCCATAGTCGCAACTACGAATGAAAAATTCGCCTTTTGGCTTGTCGTTTTTAGTCGGTTTCATTTCTTTTTGCCCTCATAAGTAATAGTCATTTTTGTTTTCCATAATTCAGGTTTTTTGGTGAATTTTCCCAAATTATTTTCTTTCCCAGCCCTTTTAAATAACCTACAATCATTGCAAGGGCGGGCCGTTCTTTTATATATTCTTCCTGGGAATCCTGCGGGCACCCAGTAATAAGAACCTCTTCCACGTCTTTTTCAAGAAGCGTTTCAAGTGCCATTCCGCACGCTGAACAATTAAGCGGCAAGCCTTCTTTTTCACACATCCCATAAACTACGGAATGCAGATTTCTTCGCACCAGCTTTTCAGGATGTTTTGTCTGCAAGCCGTGTAATTCATAGTAACGGTCACAATCGGGGTCAGCGTTTCGGCCCAGCGTCCAGACGGTATAACCTTTCTTTTTAAGTTCCTTTCCGGTCGGGTGCGGAATCGTAAGCCCCACAATTGCTATTTTCACTGCTTGTCGTCTCCTGCCGGCGAATGCTGGTCGCTGTCGTCTCCGCCTTTATTGTTTAAGCCCTGCGCTGTAAGCTTCTGTTTTGCCATATATGCGTTAATGGTTTCATCGTTAAGCGGCATAAGGTTTGCCGGCATAAAGAAGGTGTCTCCGGCTTCGATTGGTGGCAAGTTTTCTTTTGCGCGAACTTCGTTTGGTGACAAAATACCGTTTCCGATTTGTTTTGCGTATGCGTCCACACGTTTTGAAAGGGCAACTTTAAGAAGTCCGTGGAAGTTAAACTTGAAGTAACAATTATCATCAATTAAAAGATTGATGGATTCTTGCAGCTGAATTGCAAGCGGTTTAATTGCAAACTCTGTAAGAAGGGTAAACAGATTTTCAAGGTCAAGATTTGCGCTCTTGCCTGAAAGAAGCTCGCCAGGAAATGCGAAAATATTTGCAATTTCGTGTTCCTGAAACTCCCTGTTTTCGATAAGTGTTGCGGCCCTGTTGTCTGCATTCTGCCCGATTTCGGAATATTCCATTCCCTTTTTCTTGAAAAGTGGCTTTCCGGCATTCTCTGGGCCTGCATAAGTTGCAGTATAATCATTGCGCAATTCTTCAACCTGTTCTTTTGTGGCGTCTGGAAGTGCGTTTGATATATCAATTACAAGGCGTTTTCCGCTTATGCCTTTATCGAATGCGCTGTTTGTGTAGTTGTCGAGTTTATGCGCTGTGTCAAAGGCAGCGTTTGCAGCTTTGAAAATAGAAGAACCGCCGTTGATTGTCGAATAATCAAAACGGGAAGGAATATAAAGCACGTCTTCATCGGTGTAACGGTGGCCGTTGTGCAAAAATATTCTTTCTCGTGTGTATTGGTCGCGTGTAACGGTAGTTTCTGCCGGGCTTAAACGGAATAAAGAAACAAGCTGCCCTTCGGTGCCTTTTCCTTTTTTCCAGATAATACCGCCGTTGTAATAATCAACAATCGACTGATAAAAGAAGTTAAAATGTAGGTCTTCAAGATTCGGTCTCGCTAAAACTGCATATAGCGGATGATTTGAAATTTCTTTGTTTGTGCGTTTGTTATAAATCCCATAAGACAGCCCCGCAAACTCACTGGCTATGCGGTCAATTGTCGCAAAAGATGTGCTGTCTCTTCCTGTAAGCTTTGCGGAAGCGTGGCGATAGTCTGAAATATCGCGGGGCCGTTCCTGTGCCTTCGGATTCGGATTTGTTCTTTTTAGAAAACTGAAAAATCCCATGACGTTTATTGCTCCTATAAGTAATAGTCATTTTTGTTTTAAAAAAGTGACTTTACATCATTAAAACTTAGTGTCGGCGGTGGTGTTATTACTTCCGGGTTGTGTGCCAAGCCGTGACACATTATCGAAGTTATAACGCCATCTATGCGGCGGGTGCTGGTTTTGGATGGTTTCATAGGTTTGTAATTTCCGTTCGGGTCCGGCCTGATTTCTGCATTGTTTATCATCCAAGCCATGACGGGATTATTATCAACTATTAAGCCGTCCTTTATTGCCTTTTCGTAACTCTTTGTCATTGGTGAAAGCTTTTTAAGAGACTGTTCAATTTCAATCAATAGAATGTCCGGGCGGTTTGCTTCGACTTTTTCTATTACGTCGTGGCTTTGCCATTTATCGTAGCCAAGCGCAAGAATTCTGTATATTTCTGCGTCGTTCAAAAAGTCGTTTACAATAAAATCATAATTAACGGTATTGCCCGGCGTTGCCTTAATTAAGCCCTGGTCTATCCATTGGAAAAAGTTAATATTTTCTTTCTTGTACTTCTGAAACGCCATTGCTTCCGGGATGTAGAAGCGGTGTTTATAATATTCTTTGCCTTCATGCTGAAAAACAAGACTGTAAACGGTCAAGTCGTCTATGTTTGAAAGGTCCGTTGCAGCACAACAAGTCATGTTTTCAAAATCGTCAAAATCAACTTTGATTTCTTTGTTTTTCTGGAATACTTCAAGCGGAATCCAAGACTTTTTACCACCGCCGCCCCAGATATTGAAAGTTTTTGCTTTAAGTTCAGGAATCTTTTCCGGCGAAACTTGCGCGTCGTTTATGTCCGATTCAATAACAGAAGGGTCTATAATGTCATATAAAGACGGGTTCGCTTTCTGCCATACGTTCGGGTTGGTGTATTCGTCGCCTTCGTCAATTGTATAAATAATACAAAAATAGTCTTCCTGGGTTTGCAGCTCGTTCAGGATTCGACGGGCTTTCAATGTTTCGTCATAACACGGCACGTTTACATCTACATCGGCGGTCGTAATAATAACGCCCTGCGCGTCTTTTTTGGATCTTGTGCCATACTGCATGGATGTAAAAAGCTTGTCGGTTGCGTAAGCGTGGTATTCATCCAGACAATAGAAGCGGGGCTTGAATCCGTCTGTATCTTTGGCACCGTCGCAGAAAAACGCAAGGCGTGAATTATCCATAGTCACGGCAAGCGAAAGCGGGATGCAGTTATCTTTTAAAGCCGGGTCTTCGTTGATGATTGCGACAATTTCTTTATAGGTCTTTTCGGCCAGATCGTCACGACTTGAAACAAGATAAGATTCCGACGCCGGATATTTGATAAAATTAAAAAGCGTAAGCGGTAAAAGTAAGCCGGTTGTTTTTCCGTTTTTTCGTGCTACTTCTATATAGCCCGTTCGGTAGCGTTTGCGGTCCGGCTCGTTTTTGTGTCTCCATCCTTCCAGCTGGCACATGCAGAAAACCTGCCACGGCAGAAGCTTCAAGCATTCGCCGTTCAGGTCCGCTGGCTTCAAGCTTTCCGCAAACTCGCATAATATGTCAGCGTCTTTTTGTGAGTAGAAAAAATCAAAGCTTTCTTCTTTCTCTCTTTTCAGGTCGTTTATATATCTTTTAATTGCTTTAATGGTATACACGCCGGCAGCAATCTTTCCCGACAGTACATCATCGCAATATTTTTCCATCATTTCGTGATATTTGCTCATTTTGTCCGATTTCTCAAAGCTAAAAGTTTATCAACGCCGGAAGCGTTCTTTTCAATTTCCTGCGATGTTTTTTGAATGTTCAGTAAATCAAGTGTAAGTTTTGAACGTGCGGAAGGTGAAATATAATATTTCGCTGCAAGGTCATTAAACATCTGGGTAAGCTTCGACACGATTTTTAAACAGATGTCATAATTCGCAAGGGCGGCAGCGTCCGAAAAACTGCATTGTGAAAATTGCTCCTGTGCTTCCCGCAGCTTTTCCAGAATCAACATCATGTTTTCAAGTTGCGGTAAGTCGTTGTATGAAAGAACCTGCATTGAAATTAAGTTATTCGTCAGGCGCTTCCAGTATGAGCGTACATATTTAGTTTTGATTGTCTTAGGGCAAGAAATTTTAGATTCCGGCGGAATGATAACCCCCGGCACTGATTTTATTTGTTTTTCTGCAATTTCTTTGCCGTTGTCGCGGTCTTTCCGATAGGTTCCTTCAAGCTTTTTCAGCTCTACCGGCTTTCGCGGCCTTCCTGCTGGCATTAAAAACCCCCTGAATTTTCAGAATAATTTTGACATTCTCGCGCGAAAACTAAGGGGCGTGGTGAAAAAGCGTTTCAAACATTTTCAAAACACCCCCTACCGGTCAAGCTTTCCGGCTTTCAATCTCGCGTTGCGTTTCGATTGCATGGCAGCTTTCACATAAAACAATCAAGTTTGATTCATCAAGAAACCTTTCGGGATTCTTGCGAACTGGTTCTATATGATGTACATGCAACTTAACGTTTGAAGCTCCACACTTAGCGCAATAGTTGTGCTCTGCTAAAACTTTAGCACGTAACTTTCGCCACTCTGGGTTGCTGTAATCAGCGTACCGAGTAGCATTTTTGAAAGCGTTTTCTTTGCGCTTCTGTTCTGCAAGTAATTGATGTTCAGGGCAGTAATAAGGATGTATAACTGCAAGCTTATTACAGCCCGGATAACCACAAAGCTTTAGTTTCAATTGTTCGCCTTTTTATTTTTAGGAATTACAACTGGAACAATAAGCCCGGCGATAATAACAACAAGGCCGAAAACGGCAGTAATAATTGTCTTTACTGTGTCTTCTGCTACACCTGCAAAGCCCAGCACAAAAGCACCAAGCCCAACCAGGATAATAGAAAGCCATACAACCCATGTCTTAACAGCTGGGTCGCGCTTTTCATACATGCCGGCAACTGCAAGGCCCGCACCAAACATGGTGATTGCATAACCTGAAACGTCAGCAAGCGGGAACTTTGCAAAGTTTGAAATGATTACACCGGCAATCAATACGATTAAACCGATAATTAAAAGAACGCGTTTTTTCATTCTTCTTCTACTCCTTGTACGTCTACTGCGTACCGAACAATCTTTTTCCAATACCATAAAGGCATTGAAACTTTATCTGTGTTCACGTCATACGTGACAATCAGATTTCCTTCTGTGTCGTAAGGCTCCGGGAATTGCGGGGCTTCACTTTTTGGGTTTACCTTTGAGCTTTGACAAGACGTCAATTGTAGCGTCAAAATCAGCGCTACTATTGCCAGTTTCAAAACTTTCTTTTGCTTCGTTGTTGATTTTGTGCTGATGTTCATTCTGCTTTATTTCCTCTTCTTTTTTTTGGCTTTCTTTTTTCAGGCGTTTATTGTCTGCAACAAGCCAGCAAGAACCGATTGCAAGAAGTGTGATAATTACGCAAAAAAGAACGGCAATAACTATTCCGAAAATCTTAATCATTAGCGGGCTTCCTGAATTTATCAAGCGCAATGTTTACATCAATTGTTGTAAACAGCGCAACGAAAGTGCCGGAAACTGTGCAAAGCTCCGATATTTCGCAATTAGGAAAAACGCCGGTCCATTTAAGAACGGCACCAACTAAAAGAATTCCACCTGCTACAATTTTTGCAAGCAAGGAAACTTTTTTTGCTTTCAGTCCTTTTTCTTCTGTCTTTTCTGATTTTTCATCCATGATTAAGCCACCTTTAAGATTCTTGCGCTTATCGGCTTGCCGTTTGCCAGGTTGTCAGAATGAAGCTTTGAATTAAAGGCAACCTTGCCAAATTCAACACCTACCCAGTGCCCGCCGATTCCGTCTATTGAAAACAAAACGGCGCAACGTTCAATGTTTTTTAATTCATCAAGACTTTTGATTTTCTTTTTTTCAACTATGTATTTTTTACCGGTCAAAGCCTGCAAAAACGGTTCAGCTTTTACCGTGCAATCTTCTTCAATGTTTCCGCGGCGCATATTGTCAGACACTATTTTGATTGCTTCTCCATTTTCACAATCAAGGTGCACGCACCACATGTAAGTAAATGCTAAACAAGCATTTTTTCCTATCATGGAACAGCGGCTTGCTATGCTTTCGGCCATATCCTGCGGGTATCTCAACTTAGACGCTCCTTTATGTAAATGATTGCAGTTTTAATTTCTGCAATATCAACTTTTAATTCGTTGAGCTCTGGAAGCATTGCTTTTTCAACGCTTCCTTCAAGCTCAACAATCCGCTTTTCGTGGTCTTTGATTGTCTGCGACTGTCCGCCGGCTTTCCAGATTAAAGCACCAATCGGAATGCAAAAAACCACGGCTTCAATTCCCATGTATAGGAACTGCACTTTATCCATTGTTTTTACCTCTCTATAAGTAATAGTCACTTTTAGAAAGGCAAAACAATTTTTCTGTAAACTGCCGGCACAAGGCCGACAGATTTACAGATACTGGATCAGGAAAGCGAAACGAACCCCGACGTAGCTAGTGTCAGCCGAACCGTAGTCGGCAGTCCCGTCGCTGAGGCAGAGGCAGAAAATCGCAGATTCAAACTTTGTCGGTGTTGAAAGCCACCACCAGCGCGAATAATCTTCGTCTTTATCAAAAGCAATTCTGTGATTGCCTTTTTTGAAGTATTCCAACTGCTTGTCTGTACATGCTGCAAAATCTTTAAAATCAGAAGCCCCGAAAACCTCACCAACAGAAAGAAGGCGAACTTCTTTTACAGCTGGTGTTTCAAACGGCGTTTCTAAATCCTTGAAAACACCGGAAAGCACTTCTTTAACTTCATTGTTCAAATACTGCGCAAGCTCTGTTTTTGCATACTCTTTGCAATTGTTTGTATCCACTGGGCCGTTGAAAATAACCCGGTCCATAACAAACAGCATTTCTTTTTCTGCTTTCTGAATCAGCGTTGCGCCTTCTTTGTGGCACTTAACCGGCGGATATAAATCTTCTTTTCCTGGTAAGTTAAACGAAAGCT
>JAEENG010000010.1 GCA_016283615.1 Treponema sp. | reverse complement strand
GCACTTCAGGAATTGCCGTAACCTTTGTCAGACCGGAAGAGCGCCGTAAGCTTGAATACCTGAGAAACGCAGTGCGCCGTGCCGCTAAAGGCGAAATGACCCAGGAAGAAATCCCGGAAATCGACGACGTATTGAATTCAAAACGAATGCGCATTCTGGGCGACATAAAGGAAAAACTCGGTCTTGCAAAAACTGCTGCAGAAATTCAGTCGGAAAGCGAAGTTTCGGACATCCCTCTTGAGCCGGATGTTAACACAGACGCTCCGGCTTCAAAAGAATCTGCACCTCAGCCAGTGGACGCAGGAGAGTTTTATAACAGGATGGCAGAAGAACTTTGTCAGGATGCAGATCCAAAACAGGTTCTTGCAGGTGTATTGAAGATTACATTCGGTCAGTCGCTTGATAAATCTCATTACGGAAGAATTGCTTCTAACCGATCGCGCGCAAATCCTAACCAGAAACGAATCTATGTTCAGCTTGGCAGAAGGGACGGCTTTAACGCGCGCTCAATCGCGTCTTATTTCAGTGATTTGCTCCATATTCCGGGACGTATGGTTGACCAGATTGATGTAAGCCAGAACTTTTCTCTCGTAAGCCTTCCTTCAAGCAACGCAATCCGTGCCCTGGAACTTTCTAAGAGCCGCAAAGACATGCCTCACATGCATCTTGATTCAAAAGAAGAAAACAACTTTACAGGACGCTCGCGCTCAGACCGCTCTTCCAGAGGAGCAGACCGCGGACGCCGTGGTGGTTTTGAACGCGACAGATATTCAGTTGCAAAAAGGGAAGGAAGAGAAAACCGCGGGGGAGAAAAAACTTCCAGACGGTCAGGATTTAAAAATGAACACGGAAGAACCCGTGTTCACACATCGACAAACAGAAGCGGTGCAAGCGCTTACAAGAAGAGCAGCCGCCACTCAGAAGAATATTAATTACATTCTTACCGGGATACCTGCTTTTGACAAATCTCCTTTGATTACGTCAACTGTGTATCCCATAGAGTGTACCATGCTGGCTATAAGTGCAGCGTCGGCCTTGCCCTGTGTAAGGACATCGGCAAGGTGCTCGCTTTTGCCGCCACCGCCTGAGGCAATTACTGGTACGCTTACGCTTTCTGAAATCATTCTGGTAAGGTTGATTTCGTAGCCGTTTTTCATACCGTCTGCATCAATTGAATTCAGTACGATTTCGCCGGCACCAAGACTTACTGCCTTTTTAGCCCATTCAAGAGCATCAAAATCAGTTTTTACGCGGCCTCCGTTAATGTAAACACGGTATCCGCTCGGGCAGGTGTCGTCTTTTGCGGCATCCATTCCTAGAACGATGCACTGGTTTCCAAAAATGCGTGCACCTTCACGGATCAGGTCCGGATTTTTAACTGCCTGAGAATTCAAGCTGATTTTTTCGGCACCGGCCAGAATTGTTGAACGGATGTCTTCGATTGAACCGATTCCGCCGCCGACACAGAATGGAATAAATACCTGCTCTGCGACACGGCTGATTAAATCAAGAATCGGGCCTCGTCCACGGGCACTTGCCATAATATCGTAAAATACAAGTTCATCAACGCCCTGTTCGTAGTATTTTTTTGCCATTTCAACAGGATCGCCGATGTCTACATTGTTCTGAAACTTAACACCCTTTGTGGTTCTTCCGTCTTTTACATCAAGACAAACAATAATTCGTTTTTTAAGCATAATTTCCTCATTAAATAATCTGTATTCAACCGGCTAACTGTTCAAATAGTTCTGGAGAATTTTAAGCCCCGCCTTGCCTGACTTTTCCGGGTGAAACTGGAATGCAGTAATGCTTCCCCGGCTGACACAGGCCGGAACCTTGACACCGTAGTCTGCATAGGCCTTAACGATTGTCTCGTCATCCGGCTGAATCAGATATGAGTGAACAAAATAAAAGTCTGAATTTTTATCAACTCCATCAAAGAGCGGTGAACTTCCGTTTACGTACTGGAGGTTGTTCCAGCCCATGTGAGGAATTTTAAGAGAGGATTGTACGCCGTTGTTTTTATAAACGGTTTCAAAGTGCTTAACTTTTCCGTGCAAAAGACCCAAGCATTCCACATCGCCTTCTTCTGACCAGTCAAAGATAATCTGAGAGCCGAGGCAGATTCCGATGAGCGGTTTTTGAGCCTGAGCCCAGTCCTTTAAAAACAAATCGAATCCAGTCTTTTTGAGCTGCTCCATTGCGTAAGCGGCTTCGCCGACTCCAGGAAAAATCAATTTGTCTGCCTTTTCCAGGTCCGCGGGATTTTTTGATAAAACATATTCTGCTTTCAGAAAGTTAAGTGCGCGTTCAACACTTTTAATGTTGCCGGCGTTGTAATCTACAATTCCAATCATAATGACGAATTCTAACGGGCACGCGGACCTTGGTCAACAGATAATTGTAAAAATTAAAATCAATACGGCCGATAAATAACTATGGACAAGTTACTGGAAATAATCAAAGCCGTTATCATGAATAAAAATGTTATCATTGCGGCTGTT
>JAEENG010000081.1 GCA_016283615.1 Treponema sp. | reverse complement strand
TCCCTCAAGAGCGACGCAAGCCAGCGCCTCGGCCAGACAAACGAAGGCAAAAAGCCGGCAGCCCGCACAGAAGGAGACGGAAAGCGCCGCGTAGTTGTAGTTAAGAAAGCTTCTCCGGCTGGAGTTGCTGCAGGTGCAAACCGTTCAGGTTCAAACCGCGACTTTAACCGTGGCGGCAAAAACTACGGTTCAGACGACGGCGAAACTTACAATCCTTTTGCAGCATTCTTTAACAAATAAATGAAAAAGCCGGGGTGCAGGACGATTCCTGTATTCCGGCTGTAGTTTTTAGAGATTTTAGATATTTTCCTGTTAGGACTCCTTGTAGGGGTCCTTTTTTGTGTTATAATTTTCGATAATAAGATAAAGGAGAATTTGCAATGAAAATACAGAAGACTGGCACAGCCGTTGCGATAATTGCAATTTCATTTTTCTCATTTTCATGCGGTTTCGTAGATGATTTAAAAAATCTTCAAAAACCGGAAACCGTCAAGATAAAATCTGAAGGTGCAAAGTATTCGGTTCCCCTTGGTGACGTCACAATGGATATGGACAAGTATCTTAATGTGTCGGAACTTGCATCAAAGATGTCCAACGACGGCCTTGAAATTTACGATTACAACCATAACGGAAGCGACAGCGTTCAGGAATTTCTGATTAATTATCCCATCAGTCAGATTCCACTTGATTTTGGCACTTACCTTGATGGTCTTGATGTCCCGACTTTAATCAGCCGCAATATTTCGCAGGAAATCACGGTTCCGGGAACTTTTGCCTTTAACCAGAGCATCAGCCTGCCGGATTTTAACCTTGTTTTTGTAAACAGTTTTAATGCCAATCCCCACAATGAGACAGTTTTAATGCAGACACCGGGACCCGGAGTTATAAAAAGTACTGCCGACGGAACATGGACAGGATTTGAAATCACTGTAGATTTTACAGAGCCTGATTATGATACGATGACTTTTGCAAGCGGCGGTCTTGCCATAGTTTGTGCTCCGGTTGCAGACAACCTTGGTGATGACTTTGAGATGAATCTGATACCTGTTCTGTATAATTCAGACAAAAGCAAAATTATAGCCCAGGCAACAGAGTCAACCCGTCTTGCTCCGGACGGAATCATCTATTTTGATTTGAGCGGGGCAACAATTGAACCAAGCATGGTCTTAAGATTTAACGGTTCAATTCAATACGGAAACGGCGGTAACGGAGGTTACGCAATTTCTGTAGGTATGAATCCGGTTTCTCAGATAAGCAAAGTTACCGGTCTGACAATGAATACAGACAAAATTGAAGAATATGATCCGGGTGCCGGTTCAATTCCGTTCAATACGACAGTCGATATGTCAGCTGTGAGCAGTTTCCTGGTATCAGCAACAATTACCGACGGCGCAATAACTTACAAAGCTGCTGTTCCTTCAGCCTGGAGCGGAGTTGTCTGTGAATCGGATATTGCAATGACAGGCGGCATCACAGCCACAGCTTCGGAATTTATGAATTCGGTTCCGGAGGAAGGTGACAGTTCAAATTATATCCTTAATAAATCACTTCCCCTTGCGTTAAAGGATATTACACCGGAAGACCTGACACTTTCTGGTACTGTAAGACTTTCCTTTGTTAATGCAACCTTTGTATTTGATTCTTCCAGTCCCACTTCTCTGGATATTGTGGGCGGGGCAAAAATCAACAAGCTGAATGTTGTTTATCTTAAGCCTGAAAAACTTCTTGATATGACAACCTTTGGCCAGGAATTCAATATTGAATTTGGAAGCTCGGTAACTGAATATGTTGATACAATCGAATTCAATAAACTGGCGATTACAGCGACAACCACAACTGACCTGGCTTTTAATCCGGTTCAGGGCGACCTTATTATGGATGCCCACTTTACTTCGGATGCGTTTAAGATTACAACCCCGATTGAGGATGATTATGCAATTTCTGCACCAAACGATAATTTATCCCTTACAACCGGTGAGGACTGGACGGGAATAGTTGAGCCTGCAACAACGCCGCAGCTGGATATTGACCTTGGCGTTACCGTTCGAAGTTCAATTACGGAAGGAGAGCATAAAGGTCATATCTGTCTTTCAGAATTACAGCTGGATAAGACTTACAATATTACTTCAGAAGTACTTTTTGAATATGACTGGGTTAAAGTTGTATTGAATACGGATAATACGGCTGTTGACGGCTCTTTTGATGCATCATTCAACTTAAAGGATACAATTAACGGTTACTTTAAAGAGGATGAAAACAATATCGCTAATAAAATTCAATTTAAAGGAATTGAAGGTTATCTCTTTGTAACACGCCCTGTTTTTGAAGCAACAGAAGAAGTTCCGACGGACCCGCTTGCTGATTTGCTTTCTTTCAGCGGAAAAGTCAATGCAGTTTACAGCCAGACGGAAAATGATGTTACGACTAATCAGACGGTTTACCTGATTGGTTCTGAAACGCAAGATGCAACACTTACTCTGGCAGAAAGTGAACTTGACCTTTCAAGTCTTGCTGACGAAAACGGAACTATCAACGACGCCGGCGATATTATTTTCCCGGATCTGGGTGCAGAAAATGTAAATGATGATGACTTTATTTACTCTGCAAGGGTATCTGCCGATGCACTTTCCCAGATGTTCAACGCAGAAGCTGAAACATGTTCAATGCATTATAATCTGGCGCTTAAGTCGGATTCAGGACAAAAGCTTACCCTTACAAAACAGCAGGTAGACACGCTGCGGACCGAAGGTTCCTGCTCGCTTAACCTGACAATCTGTATGCGCCTTCCGCTGCAGCTTCTGATTACAGAAAATATTGAAATCGAAGACGTTCTTGCGCTGGGCGGTCAGAAAATTGAAAATGATATTCTTGGCCGGGATGGCCCGACTGAAAGCGACAGTAACTTTAAAAAGTACTCGGACTTAATCGAAACCATTACGCTCAATTACTTTATCAAGACTACAACAGGCCTTGATATGACGGCAAACCTGTCTGACGATGCTTCAGGAATCAACAAGAGCATCGTCTTTGGCGGAAGTGAAAAGGCAGAACAGGCATTCTCTTTCTCTTCCACAGAACTTGATAGAATTCTGGATTCATATCCGTTTACTCCGAAAGTCGGTTTGAATATAAAACAAGGCACGGTAAGAATTCCACGAAGCTCATATCTGAGATTTATGGGATATGTCACGGTAGAAACTGGCGGTGAAATCACCGTTTATGGAGACTAAAATGAAAAGATTACTTTTATTGAGCTTAGCAGTTATTTTAGTTCCTCAGTTTGCACGGGCGGAACTTGCCGAATCTCACAGATATTTTGAAATGGGCGTGGACGTTCAGGCCGGTATCAGCAACAACTATCTGGGTCTGACCGACATTCTCGTAAAAGAACTCGTAATTGACTTTCAGAAAATGGAAAGGGAAGTTCCGGATGATGGTCTGACCTTTGACTATACTGCAGACGCCGACTATCACCTGTCCCTTGATATCAACAAATACTTCAGGGGCAAACTTTTCTTTGGCGTGGACGGATCCGGTTACGCAAACATCAGCCATGAACTTTTTGAAATCCTTGGAAAAGGTGTAAAGGTTAACGAATCAAAAAGTATCGGCCTGTCACTGTACGGTGACCTCTTTCTGGACGCAGGAATTTCGTACAAGACCGACATCAGGGGCTTTGGTATCCGTCTTGAACCGGCTGTGTATATGCCGATTATTCACGTGGCAGATACATCTGCAAAGTTAAAATATACTTCGAACAAGGCCGGTTTGATTCGTGCGGATGCCGAAATTCCGGTTGATATTTATACAATTGTGGACATGGATGGCTTTAAAAAGGATCAGGTTACAATGGAATACGTAACCAACGCCATCAGCGAAGCAATCCGGAACATCGGTTTTGACTTATTCCTCGAAGTTGAACACAAAATCACCCGAACTTTTGAAATGGGCGGCTTTACCCGAATTCCAATTGTTCCGGGAAAACTCGATTATGTTGCAAGTACCAGATACTGGGCATATGCCGAGCAGTCAAACTTTCTTGGATATTTGAACGACACACAGTCCTTTGAAAGCGACTACGGACACGACGAATTTACATATTCAAAAAAGACAGCCAAAGTTCACAGGCCGTTTATAATTGGTGCGGAAGGTGCATGGAGACCGTTTGGTCCGTGGTGTACATTCCGGCCAAAGATGGACATGGTAATCCGAAATCCATATTCTCCGGAATGGCAGATTTTTGGTGAATACGCGCTGTCAGTTGACTTCAGGTTCCTGAAGGTTGTCGGCCTGCATTTTGCAACACGCTACGAAAACCTTGTATTCAGTCAGGTGATGGGATTCAGCCTCAATACCCGCATTGTTGAACTTGATATTAAGGCAGCATTGCGCGGCGGTGACTTTGCGAACAGCTTTGACTTGAGCGGGGCCGCAGTTCAGCTCGGCCTCAAATTCGGCTTCTAGCGATAACGATGAGCCCAGGCTCGGGGCCGGGTGAGCCTTTGCTCACCCGCAGAGCGTGGTAAGACTTATCGATACCTGTGAGCCCACGCACGCGGACGGGGGAGCCTTTGCTCCCCCGCGGAGCGTGAAAAAACTTATCGATATCTGTGCGCCCATGCACGCGGAGACATTCCGGTATTCTTTTTGAAAACGGAACTGAAGTAGTTCTGGTTCTGGAAGCCCAGGCGGGTCGCGATTTCGCTCAGCTTGATTGAATCCACCTGCAGAAGGTTCTTTGCCTGTTCAATCTTGAGCTTTTCATGCAGGGTCTGAATTGTATAGCCTGTTAATTCTTTTGCGCGGCGTACAAGATGACTCTTGCTTACCATAAGTTCGTCGGCCATTTTATCCAGATTTGTCATTTCGTTTAAGTGTTCAACCAGATAATTTGTAATCTGGCGCACAGTGATTCCGTTTTTGCTTTCCTGAACATTGTCGGTAGAAAGATGAAGAATTCCGACAAGCTGGTCGCCGCTCAAAAGCATAGAGTGCTCTTTTGTTCTTCCTTCCTTTACATAAACCGAATACAGCGCGTTGCTCAAAAGCATGCGGACTGTATCGTAAACCGAAATGTTCGGGGTTCCGATTTCGAGGAATGCATAACCAAAATAGCGGTCTGCGTGGTAAAGAATTTCGAGCATTACAGAGTAACGGCGGCCCTGCGGAAAGAAAATCTTTGGAATGCAGGTCGGATCGTAAACTTTGTACGGAAGTTTGCTTTTAATGTCTGACGGCGGTTCAGGGAGGATGAGTTCAAGATTTGATGAACTTAAATCCATTGTCATATTGTCAGAAAGACAGAGTATAATTCCAGGAATTTCAAGTTCGCTCAGCTGGTAGCGCAAAACGTCCTGAATCTGCTTTCCGGTGGTTGCAGAAGCAAAATTCATTGCAATCTGCGACATATTGTTCATCATGTAAGAATTTTCGCGGGTCGAAAGCGTGTCGTATTCAATAAACACGGAAACAAGCGAGCGCAGCTGATGAAAAATGTCTTCGATGTGCATAAACTGTGATTCATCATCTTTGACCATCGGTAAAATTACGCGGCGCAGGTTTGTAATGTTCTGCTGGAGTTCATAATTTACAAGCATTGAATCCTTGCGGATGTTCTGCAAAAGTGTCTGGAACCAGCGGAGCATAACGCTCGGAGTAGGCTTGTCGTAAATATCTTCAAAAATTGAATCTACAAGGTCTGTAATTTCGGTCTCGCTCTGCTGCGGGAATATCATTTTTACCTTTGAAAAGAGGTAGTTTCTGACATCTTCTTCGCTCGACTCTGCGAGGGACTCTTTATTTGTGTTAATCTGGTTTCCGGCGTCAACGATACTCTGTTCAAAACAGCCGCAACTCTGACGAACAAGCAGGGAAGTCGGAACGAGTCTTGTGTGGAAAACTGTTTCCGGCGACATGATGCGGTCAATCAGAAGTTCAACTGCCGCATAACCGCGCTTAAAGTATTCGAGGTTCATTGTAGTGACAGGCGAGCGGGCTGTAATTCCGTTGTACTGGTTGTTAAAACCTGTAATCGCAATGTCTTTTGGAACGTTGATTCCGCGTTTGTCGAGTTCTTCAATTACTGTAGAAGCAATAATGTCTGACGCGGTAATGATACAGTCGATTGAATTATAATTTTTGAGGTCATAGGCGCTGCACAACTGGTTGACCGCCATCGCGATATCAATTGAATCCATCGTTTTGGTCATGTAAACAGTGTTAGGAAGTTCCTGGAGACCATATTTTTTAAGTTCTTCGCGGTAAACTGCGAGTCGGGTAAGGTGCGGTTCGGAAATTTTTGAACCCATGTAAACAAAGTTTTTGTAATGGTGAGTGTTTACAAGGTGGTCCATAATCAGGGCGATAGAAGTATTGTTGTCGATACGGATACATGGAATTCCATCGATGTCCATATAACCGATATCAACCATCGGAAGAGGCTTGAGTGCGTTAAAAGTATTTACGATAGTTTTGTTGTCGAGAAGGTTGCACATAGACGAAGTCCATGTTACGAGACCGTCAACAAGAGGAGACTTCATAAATCTGAAGCTCTTTAAATAGTGAGAAATAAAATCAATGTCGTCAAAGAGCGAATATTTGATGGCTCCGGCAAAGTTGATAAAGTTAAGGTCGTAATCATTTGCTGCCTTCATGATACCGGCAATATATTCCTGGCCGATAAATGAACGAAAGTCAGCAATTCCGGCAAAACCGATTGTTACTCGGTTGCCCTGATTTTTACGCTGTGTTAAAAAAGCCCTTCTTTTTGCAATACCCTGGTTCATACTGATTTTATTATATAACATTATGAGTATTTTTTATAGATAAAATGCAAAAAAAGTTAAATTTATTTAAAAAAAAGGCAATAATTTGATATTTCAGGCTAAAAAGTCTAATTTAAATTGAATTTCCGGCGAACTGAGTCATATAAAGCTGATAATAATTGCCGCCTTTTGCCAGCAGTTCTTTGTGCGTTCCGGTTTCAATTATCCGGCCCTTATCCATTACGACAATCATATCCGCATCCTGAATTGTAGAAAGCCGGTGCGCAATAATGAGGCTGGTTCTGTTCTGCATAAGGCGCACCATCGCATCCTGGATATTTCGTTCTGTGCGGGTATCAACGCTAGATGTTGCTTCGTCGAGAATCAAAATTTTTGGATATGACAGGAAGGCACGGCTGATAGTTAAAAGCTGCCTCTGGCCCTGAGAAAGGTTTGCTCCGGCGCCGGTTAAGATTGTGTCGTAGCCGTCGCTTAAAGTTTCTACAACCTTGTCGCAGTTTGCAAGAGAGGCGGCTTCAATCATTTTCTGGTCGCTGATTGTCTGGTCGGCGTATTTTAAGTTTGCACGGACAGTGTCAGTGAATAAAACAGTGTCCTGCAAAACGATTCCGATGCTGTCGCGCAGGGTGTCTTTGGAAATCTTCCGGATGTCAGTTCCGTCGACTGTAATCGAGCCTGAATCAATATCATAAAACCTCATCAGAAGATTTACGATTGTGGTTTTGCCGCTTCCGGTTGAACCTACGAGGGCGATTTTTTTGCCGGCTTCTACCTTTAATGTAAAGTCATGGATTATCTGCTTGCCTTTTACATAGCTGAAGTTTACGTTTTTGAATTCAATAACGCCGTCTGTTACATCGAGCGGCAGGTTAGTTCCGTGGTCTTCGCCCGGTTCATCAAGAATTGAAAAAATGCGTTCGGCACCTGCAACAGCGGTTTCTATCTGGCCGTATAACTGCGCAAGTTCATTTATCGGACGCGAAAACTGTTTGGAGTAAATGATGAATGCAGAAATCACACCCACAGAAATTGAACCCCTGAGAGCAAACCAGGCACCGATTGCGGCAACGATTACAAAGGAGCAGTTGTTGAGCATATTCATCAGCGGACCCATGGCGTTGCCGATTATGTCTGCGATTATTCCGGTTTTTGTAAGTGAATCGCTGGCTTTTGTAAATTCATCAATGGTTCTTGATTCAAGATTGTAGGCTGTGACGGTTTTTCCGAAAGAAACCTTTTCTTCAACAATGCCGTTGAGAGTTCCAAGAAGGGCCTGTCTTTTTACATAAAATTTGTGCATAAGATAAGACATTATTCTTGTTACAATTACGGTGAGAATAACTGTGCTGAATGTTAAAAAAGTGAGCGGAACGCTGAAGCTGAGCATTACGGCTACAGTGCCCAAAAGTGTCAGAACTCCGGAAAAGAGAGAAGTCAGTGACTGGCTGATTACGTTGGAAACGTTTTCGGCATCGTTTGTCATGCGGCTCATTATGTCGCCGTGTGAATGTGTATCAAGGTACGAAACCGGAAGATTTATTATGTTGTTAAAAAGTTGTGCGCGGAGTCTTTTGATTACGTTTCTTGAAAGCGTTGCCGAAAAAAATCCTTGCAGGAGTGTTGCTGCGGCGTGGAGTGCATAAAGTGCAAGCATTGTCAG
This sequence comes from Treponema sp., assembly GCA_016283615.1. Classification (GTDB taxonomy): domain Bacteria; phylum Spirochaetota; class Spirochaetia; order Treponematales; family Treponemataceae; genus Treponema_D. The sequence continues at coordinate 7,112 of JAEENG010000081.1, read as the reverse complement.
AAGGATTTTCGGAACGCGGCCAAACTCTCTGGCGACCAGCGAGTCGATTGCGCGGCTCTGCATTGAAGGCGCGGTTACGCTTGCAATTACCGTAACAAGAACTACAAGACAAAGGATAAAGACCGTTTTGAGCTCCGGCTTAAAGTATTTTACAAGTCGGCCGAGTGTATTTCTTCCGTTTTTAGGTTTTTCGACCGGGGCCGCCATCCTTCCGGGACCGCCGCGCCTGAAACCCTGTTCCGCAATTTTTGATTTTATTTGTGAACTCATGAGCGGCCTCCTTCAGTCTGCTTTAACTGGGAATCATAAATGTCCTGGTAGACCGGACAGGTTTTAAGAAGTTCTTCGTGGCTTGCAATTGCGCAGATTGAGCCGCCGTCAAGGACCGCTATTTTGTCCGCGTTTTTTACGGAAGCAATGCGCTGTGCGATTATGATTTTTGTAATTCCCTTATAATTTGAATTCAAGGCCTGATATAGCCTGGATTCAGTCTTTAAGTCGAGGGCGCTTGTGGAGTCGTCAAAAATCAGGATTTCGCTCTGTTTGAGAAGAGCGCGGCTGATTGCGATTCTCTGGCGCTGACCTCCTGAAAGACTCATTCCGCGCTCTGCGACAGGAGTGTCGTAACCGTCTGTCTGCTGCAAAATAAATTCCTCTGCCTGGGCAGATTGTGCGGCCGCCCTGATTTCGTCTTCTGCGGCTCCTTCTTTACCCATGGCAATATTGTCCCGGATTGTCGTGCTGAACAGTTCGCTTTTTTGCAGGCATACAGAAATCTTTTTGTGCAAGGATTCAAGTTTGTAGTCCTTAACATCGATTCCGTCGACTGTTACGGAGCCGCTTGTTGCGTCATAAAAGCGTGGAATAAGGTTTATGAGGGTAGTTTTGCCACTTCCGGTTGCACCGATAATTCCTAAAGTCTGACCTGCCTGTATATCAAGGCTGATGTTTTTGAGAACTGTTGTGTTTGTTCCCGGGTACGAAAAACTTACGTTTTTAAAACTGATTGTGCCTTTTTCTGTCGTACAGGTTGAATTTGTACCGTCCTGAATTTCAGAATCTGTGTTCAACACTTCTGCAATTCGTTTTGCAGAAACACTTCCGCGAGAAAGAGTCTGAAAAATCATTGCAAGCATCATCATTCCGCTCAGGATTTGCGAAATATAAGTGATGGCGGCCATTACAGTTCCAGGTGCAATGGAACCGGACTGCACACGGATTGAACCCACCCAGATAATTCCGACAACTGCGAGGTTTAAAACGATGTTCATTACAGGCCGTAAAAGCGAAAGCATAATCTGAACTTTGAACTGGGTGTTTACGAGATTGTCGTTGGCTTTTTCAAATTTTTTCTGCTCGGTTTTTTCCTGAACAAAGGCCTTTACAACGCGTGCACCGGATACGTTTTCCTGCATGATGTTATTCAATTTATCAAGGCTTGACTGCAGCAGGTTGAATAAGGGGTTTGTTTTCCATACGACGAGGGTTACATTCAATATAATGAGCGGAAAAGCGCATGCGACAATTACGCCGAACGAAAGGTCCAGCGAAAGAAGGGCCGAAGTTCCCCCGATAAAAAACATAAGGCAGCGGACAAGTCCGCGGATTAACTGCATTACAAGCTGCTGAACCTGGGTAATGTCGTTTGTAATGCGTGTGATAAGAGAGCCCGTACTGAATTTGTCAGTCTGGGCAAAGCTAAAATGCATGATTCTGGTAAAGCAGGCTTTACGAAGGTCGTTGCCGTAGTTCTGGCCGGTTACGTTGGCAAAGACTGCGGATAAAATGCCCGCAAGCCCGCCGAATGCTACAACTATAATCATGCGGATTCCGGTAGAAATTATCAGGCCGACATCAGAAACACCGCCCCTGTCGAGACCTAAAATACCATTATCAACGATTACTTCCATTAACTTAGGCTGAACAAGGTCAATAAAAACTTCGGCCACCATAAAAAGCGAAGCAAGAAGTGCAAAAGGCCAGTACCGCAAAACCATTTTTAGCATCTTTTTCATATGGTAAAGAATATAGGATTGAGAGAGTTTTTTCTATAATAGAATGTTGGAACGCTTATTCCGGTTTGAACCAGTCTTCCAGGTGTAAAAAAGCCCTGTCCTGAATTTCCTGAAAGTCTGCCGTATTGTGAGTAACAAGAATCATACCATTTGAAATAGCAGTGGCGGCAATCTGACTGTCGTGATATGGGAGTGTGATACCGTGCTGTCCAAAATCTGCCTGGAGTTCACCGCAGATTTGAGCTGCAAAGGAATCATAAGGAATGATTTGTGTGTTTTGTTTTAAGTTGTAGAGAAAGTTTTCGATGGAGGCCTTTCTTTTTCCTTCTGGCATACGGTTAAAACCATAAATAAGTTCCTGCCAGGTAATCGCAGAAATAGCACAGAGGCTTTTGTTGCAGTCAAACCTCATAAGCACAGACGAGTCAGGTTTTGGTTTAACGAATTCTGAGATGATATTTGTATCAAGCAGGTAAACTGTTTTCATATTAACCTCTAGTCAAGAAATGGATTTTTGACCGGATCTGGCCCTTCGCGGGAAGGATAGCCAACCCAGTCGTCGTCATCGAGCACAGAGGCATACTTTTCGCGCCACTTGCCTAGCCAGTCCGGTATACTTTTTTGTTTTATTTCTTCCCAGTCGTCGTAGTTGATAATCACAGCGACCGGTTTGTCGTAGCGGGTAAGTTCAATTACTTCACCTTCTTCGGCCTGTTTTACAAGGGCAGAGAAATTATTGCGTGCGTCATAAATGGAAGTTCTGCACATAAACGCCTCCTTGGATGGTAAAAGTGTAATTGAATATTTGAATATGGTCAACTTAAAAATTGTTGGCTAGGAGTCCGGAAAGGTAAATCAAAAATCCCCGTACCGCAGGACGCGGCAATAAAATTCCAGAATGGAAATTGAATCGTTTATATAATTTCTTGGTTAAAATATGAGCAGATTTTATAAAATTAACAGAATTTTGCAAAAAATCTCGTTATTTTAATAAAAACATTAAGGGATACTTAAAAACTTTAGTGTTATTGTAGAAAAAGTGTCGTTTTCGTCTTTTTTATGTGAAAAAATAGCATTTTTTATAAATTTTTGCAAAAAAAACAAAATATTGTAAACATTTTGGAGTTTTCACAAAAACAACATCGGTTTTTGTGCAAAAAACTCAAAGAAAATTTGTTAAAAATTGTATTTATTTGGGTAAAAACAACCTTTAGAGTGGATAATAGGAAAAAATTCCAGGCCGGGTGGTCTGGAGACATAAAGAAATACAAAATGGAGGATTTCTATGAAAAAATTTTGGAGTAAGTTAACAGTCCTGCTGTGTCTGTTAGCTGGCTTTGGAGTTGTTTTCTCTGGCTGTTCCGATGGTGGCAGCAAGAAAAAGAAGACAAATCCAACAGTTGAGACCGAAACAAGTGGTATTACCGTACCAGATGTAGTTGTATCAACTGTTCTCACACCTGATAACGGTGCAACTGCTGCATACGAAGATAGTTCTTTGTATATTAAATTTGATTCTGTACCAGTTGTTGACCGCTCAAGCTCAGGTACTGTAAAAATCTATAAGGCTTCAGATGACAGCCTCGTAGATACAATCAAACCGGCTGATGAAAAACTCACTGTAAAACCAAAAAACGCAGGATATGCAGAAGTTACAGTTAAAGATCAGCTGATTTCTGTAAGTGGTAAAGTTGTAGTAATTAAACCACACGCAGTTCTTGATAACGAAACTGAATACTACGTAATCGTTGATAACGGTTTGATCAGCGGAACTCTTGCTAACAGCGGAGCAATGCTTTCTGACCCTGTTACAGGTTCTTCTGCATTTGCAGGAATCACATCAAAAACAGCATGGAAATTCACTACACGTGCTGCTCCTACAATTTCTGACAACAAAATCTCAATCGGTAAGGATAAAAACTTCAGTACAATCCAGGCCGGTTTGAACTATCTGTATGACAAATCTGGTGACTGGACAATGGAAATTGATGCCGGCTACTACAATGAACGTCTTACATATAATGGTTCTGCTAACCTTACAATGGTTGGTATTTCTGAAACAGAAGGCAAACTCGGTGAAAGCACTGTAGTTTACTGGGCAAACTGTAACCTCTGGAGCCCGTCAACACGTCAGCGTGCATCATTCCTCTGGGAAGGTGGCGACCTTACACTCAAACATTTGACATTTGCAAATACTCTTGACCGTTCAGTTGTTGGTAAAGACGGAACACAGGCAGAAACTTTGTACTATGATGCAACTGGCAAAGTTGTAGCTTACGACTGTTCTTTCAAGAGCCATCAGGATACACTTCTCCTCGGTAACAACGGTGGACGCGGATGGTTCTACAAGTGTTATATCGAAGGTGATACTGACTTTATCTGGGGTTATCCTCATACAATCCTCTTTGAGGAATGTCAGATCCGCTGTCTGTATGATTCTGCACCGGCCGTAACAACTCATACTTCATACATTTTTGCAAGCCGTTCAGTTCATACTGCTGAATCAAACAAGGGTCTTGTACTCTATAACTGTACTGTAAAAGTTGATGACGGCGTAACAGCTTACTTCGGACGTGACTCTGGTGCCGATACTCAGGCTGCTGTTGTATTCAATACATTCGAAACTATCGACTCTAAGCTCTGGTACGCAGGTGCACAGAAATACGACGAAGATGTTTCAGGCGTATGTTCAGTTGGTTATAAAGACTATGGTAACGTTTACGAAGGTGGTTCAGTAATTGATACTTCGGACCGTCAGGAAGGTGCTTATGGTCTTTCTAAAGAAGTTGCTGAACGCGAATACTGCGGACGTAACGCAATCTTGAACCGCGGATGGAATGCTTCTACACGTAAATATGTAGCAGTATCTGATCAGTGGGATTTGAGCGCACTTGAATCTGAATTTGATGCTACGGAAGATGCTTCTAAATCAATGATTTATCTTGAACCGACATATGTTCCATATCTCCCGGGTTCAGCATCACAGACATTTGAAGCTACAGACTATAAGGGCGAAACCGTAGACGTTACACTGGCTGTTTCAGGCGATGTAAGTGCTGCAGGTTCTGACCCGCTTACTGCAAATACTCTTGGTACTGTTAACGGAATGACTGTAACAGCATCAGCAGGTGTTAACGGTACAGCTACAGTAACAGCTACAAAAGAAGGAATGAGCGGTATTGCTCAGATTATTGTTATCAAACAGATTATTCCGGCTACCTCTGCTAGTCTTGCATGGGACGAAGAACTTGCAACAGCTAACACAATCGAAGTTGGTGATACAAAGACTGTAACAGTTACTTATGCACCGGCAGATCTTACAGATGATGCTACAATCTGGACTTCATCTAACACAAATGTTGTACGTGTAACAGGCAGCGGAGCCCTCAATACAGGAACTACTGCTTCTGTAGTAGGATTTGGTCCAGGTACTGCAACAATCACTGCAAAGAATAAAGCTACAGAAACTGTAACAGCTTCTATTGAAGTTACAGTTACTGATGTATATGCTGCACGCTATCTCCAGGAAAGCACAGGATATACTCTTAATGCAAGCGTAGATCACCGTGATGCAACAATTGCTGCTAATCCGGTAACTTACGGATTTGCAGGTGGTGTTGAAGTTGCAACACTCGCTGACGCAGACAAGGGCTGGGGTAACAACGGCTACAAGTTTAATTCTGCTGATGTTGTAACTCCAGAAGCAGGTGGAGACATCTGCTGGGCTGACTTTACAATCCGTGCTGCAGCTGACATTAAGATTAAAGCTATTACAGCTGATGCTTACTGTTCTGCAACAAGTAACCTCCGCGGTATCGTTTATACTAAGGTAGGCGACGGTGCTTTTGAAAAGAAGGGAGAAGTTCCTTCAGAAGCTAAGGCAATGAAGTTTGACAAGGTAGATATTTCTACTGATGTTGCAGCAACACAGACAGTAACAGTACGTGTTGCAATTTCACTCCTTGACGGTAAAACAACAAGCAAGAAGATTACTGGTGTAATCGGTGGTGTTGTAATCTACTACGACATTGAAGGAACTCCAGTGCCATTCCCGGGTGCTGACGGTTCATACAAGATTCTTGATTATGCTACTGCTGCAGAAAAAACTTCTCAGGGTACAGCAATCGCTGACGGCACATCTGCTGACGGCATGGTAAGCTGGCACAATGTTACATACCACTCAGACGGATATGGTCTCCAGATCCTCGGTTCAACAGGTGCAACTATTACTATTAAAGTTGGTGGTCCATCTGTAATCAGCATGTTAAGTTCTAGATACAGCGCTGGTACTATTACAGTAACTAACGAAGCTGGTACTGTAGTTGCAAGTGGTTCTACTTATGTTGAAACAGACAAGACTCCGTTCTCATTCCTCTACACAGGAAGCGATGCAGATACATTGACTGTAGCCTTCTCAGGATCTACATCATATATCAACACAATCACCGTATATGAATTGACAACAGAAAAAGCTGAAGTTCAAAGCGTAAAAATCAGCGGTGCAGACACTGTTTCTACAGCTGCTCCGGTTAAATTTACTGCTAATGTAACAGCTACATATATGGCAAGTCCTGAAGTAGTTTGGAGTTCAAGCGATGAGACAACAGCAACAGTTGCTGCAGATGGTACAGTAAAAGGTCTTAAAGCCGGTACAGTAACAATCACAGCAACAAGCGCTATCGACTCAACAAAGAGCGACAGTGTAGAAGTTGAAATTACAGAAGATGAACTCAAACCTGAAGTTGGTACAACTTATGTATGGTGGTTTGCAAAAACAAAGACAGACGGTGCAACAGAATGTACTGTTACTACTGGCACTGAAGGCAGTTCACCAGACACATTCCTTTCATGGAATGCTAACTGGAAGTCTCATTCATATGGACTTCAGACAAATAATGGTGCCGAACTTTACATCAAAGTTGCCGGTGATGTTCTTGTAGGATGGACTGGATATACTGGAAGCGGAACAATCGACGTAACTTACGGAGATGATCCTGAAAACCAGACAGCACTTCTTACAAATGTTTCAGCTGCCAACGTTTCAGATTCTACTTATAAGTGGTTCATTTATAAGGGAGATGCAACAACACTTACACT
>JAEENG010000009.1 GCA_016283615.1 Treponema sp. | reverse complement strand
TTCATAAAGGCCTTTCTGGTCTGTGGAAATATAAAGCTGCTTAAAGCCCTGCGCTTTTGCAAGACCATAAATATGCTCAATCAATTTGCCAATGCGGCGTTTTCCCCGGAAGGCAGGGAAGGTGTAAACAAAGCCAATCTAGGGAGTAAGTTCTGTTTCTGGAATCTCGTCACGCTCTGTAAAAGAACAAAAAGAAATCAGCTTGTCACCCTGAGTCAGCAAAAATAATGTTGATGTTTCGCCACAATGTTTTTTTAACTGGCCATCAGAAAGAAGTTGGAAAAGATATTTACCAGCCCGCCAGTCAGATTCACCGATTTTGGGCAGCCAGAATTTTTGCTCGCTGGCCGTCAGCTGAAAATAATCTTTTATCTGAAAGTTTTGAGTATCTGCCATAATTTAATTAAATCGTTTTTTTAATATCTTTGCTATAAAGTGTGAGATGGTTGCAAACAAAATGATTATTGAAATGTAGTCCAGAGCAAAGAGGATGTAGCCGCGTTCCAGGTCGAAGAAGAAAAACTGCTGCTCCAAAATCAGGTATTTCCAGAATCCGCGGATGATGAAGGCATAAACGCCGTAAGCACAGGCATTTCAAAACCTGAATTCAGTTGGATTGTATCAGCGAGTTTTTGCTTGTCAAAAACTCGGGAAGCACGCTCCTGTGTGCGACGCTTATTGAAACCGGAATTTAGTTTTACAGTTCGGTTTTCTTTTGCTGCTATTAGGTCTGTCATAAGTAATACCGCAAGAATCAGAAATTTTTTTTTCAAAAGCATTTCCTTCTATTTCATTACAGAAAAGACCGCCGTCACATCGCCTTTGCCAAGAATCTTCTTGAGCTCGGCTTGTGTTACTTCGTCCACTTTTCCAAGGCGGGTAAAGTTCCAGCTGTTTGTATCGTAGTAAATTGTAATTTGATTTCCCTGATACAAAATGATGTCGCCGGCAGCGGTTGTAATCTGAGTATCGTTCCGTGGAAGTGATGTACCAAGCGAACCGACTTTTTCAAAGCTGCCGTAATCGTGCATTTTGATTGTGACCGGGCCTTTTTCTAAAAGTTCGTAAAAGGCTGTGGCAGAAGAATTGTCGGCTAGGGTAGCGGTGAGTTTATGATTACCACTGTCGCTTGTAATTTGAATTGAGATTTTCATGTTTGAAAGTTCTCCTTTGTCAGATGATATTATCCCCTTGCTGCCATTTGCGCAGGCCGTAGAAGCAAGAAGAAAAATTGTCATAAGAAATGCAAATAATCTTTTCATGTTCAGATACTCCTTTTGATTATGCTTTTGCGTTAGGGATTGTAGCCACGCCGCAGGCGGCCACCGCAACGAAGTGAGGAGGCTGGAGGTAGGTGCGAAGCACCGTACGGAATGGCGCAAAGCCCGACCAGTTGCCATGTTGGCAACTGGTAACGCCCAAAATCTCTTACTTCAAATACTTTGCAAAAAATTCTGCAAGCTTATCAAAAGGAATCGCGTTGTTTTTTCCGCCGTCGTACAAATCTGTGTGACTTGCGCCTGGAATAATTACCAGCTCCTTATTGGCTCCGCTAAGTTTCTTAAAGGCATCTTCACCAAAATATCGGGAGTGAGCCTTTTCGCCATGAAGAACCATAACGGCACTTTGGATTTCTTCTGCATAGGCGAGAAGCTTTGTATTCAAAAGAGAAGTTGCAGCAGTAACATTCCAGCCTCCGTTAGAATTAAGACTGCGCGCATTATATCCTCGTGGAGTTTTGTAGTAATCGTAATAATCCTTTACAAAATAAGGGGCATCTTCCGGCAGAGGATCTACAACCCCACCGCCAAGCTTGTAAGTACCGCCTGCCTGAACTGCCTTAAAATCTTCAGTGCGCTGTGCCATAAGTGCCTTGCGGGCCTGGTGCCTTGCTTCTGCATTATTTGCGCTGTCAAAATATCCGTTGGCTGTAACACGGCTCATATCGTACATTGTACTTGCAACGGTTGCCTTAATTCGTGTGTCGATTGCCGCTGTATTAAGAGCCATTCCGCCCCAGCCGCAGATTCCAATTATGCCGATTTTTTCCGGGTCAATGTTGTCGCGGGTTGAAAGAAAATCTACTGCTGCCATAAAGTCTTCGGTGTTGATGTCGGGACTGTTCATATAGCGTGGCTCTCCGCCAGATTCTCCTGTGTAGCTTGGATCAAAGGCCAGGGCTATGTAACCGCGGGAAGCCATCTGGTTTGCATAAAAACCGGAAGACTGTTCCTTTACCGCACCAAAAGGTCCCGAGATTGCCAGGGCCGGATTTCCTTTTTCGGCGGCATTTTCTGGTGCGTAAAGGTCTGCCGCAAGTTCAATCCCAAAATGATTACGGAAAGTTACGGTTGTTCGTTTTACTCCCTGAGCTAATTCAAAAGTGTAATGTTCGTTTGTTCTGTCTATTTT
>JAEENG010000080.1 GCA_016283615.1 Treponema sp. | reverse complement strand
ATCCGGAAAACGAAATCTACAGGCAGCAGGCCTTCCGTGAATTTGAAGCGTATTCAGATTCATTCCTGAGTAAAAGCGTTTTCTGGGTTTCAGATTCAGATAAAAGGTTCTTTAGCGGCATGAAATTTGCCTATGTCGTTAATCCTGATGATCCTCAGGAATACTGGTACAACATGACCATGTACGAAACTGAGGAATATAACTTTAACATCAATTACAACCCTACCCTCAAGGCAACCTTCCTCTGGCTCAATGCGGTAGTCCGGGATGAAGATAAAAAGCCGGTGGGAATTGTAGGTACCGGTGTTCCGCTTACTGACTTTATCAATACGATGTACGCGGGTCTGGATGATTCAATCGAAATGTATCTTTACAACGACCAGCTGGAAATCACAGGTGCAAAGGATTCATCAATTCTTGCAGATAAAATAAATCTTTACGAGAGAATGCCTCTTCTTGAAGGTCAGGATGTTGTGCCGGATGAAATTACAAATATTTCCATGGTAACAGGTCAGTTTATTCTTGCCCCGATTAAACTTGTAAACTGGCATATCGCAATGTTTACACTTATGAGGCATAAGGATTTCCTTTCCAATGCGGCAGTTCCGTTCTTCATCTGTCTTGCCGTATTCATCTTTACCTGGTTTATGATTTACATTCTGGTGCGCATTCTCGGCCAGGTTAAAACAATGAGACTTGCCGTAGACGATTTGAGTTCGGGAAATGCAGATTTAACTCGCCGCATCAAGCTTGGAATCGATCCTATTGCAAGGCTCTTTGTTCCGCTGGGAAACAGTATCAATAACTTTATTGAAAAACTTCAGGAAATTGTCCGGGAAGTCAAAAATTCAAATTCAACACTTGCAATCGCGGGAAACAATCTCCGGGACAGTGCCCGGGATACTTCGGTTGCAATCAACCAGATTCTCGGAAACATCGAGACAATGGACCACAACCTTCAGGTTCAGGCCGGAAGCGTTGACGAAACAGGTTCAAGGGTTAACGAAATTTCTGCAAACATCGCTTCCCTGGGAAACATGATTAACGGTCAGACACAGAGTGTGGGTGAAGCTTCGGCCGCTGTAACGGAAATGGTTGGTAACATTGAAAGTGTAAATAATTCAGTTACAAAACTTTCTGATTCATTCAAGGTACTTCAGGACAAGACACATCAGGGAGTTGCAAAACAGGATGAAGTAAATACAAAGATTTTACGGATTGAAGAACTTTCCCAGACTTTGCAGGATGCCAACACAATCATTTCTTCGATTGCGGATCAGACAAACCTCCTTGCCATGAATGCGGCCATCGAAGCGGCACACGCAGGCGAAGCCGGAAAAGGTTTCTCTGTAGTTGCCGATGAAATCCGTAAACTTTCCGAAGACTCGGCACAGCAGTCAAACACAATCGGAAATCAGCTCAAAGACATCAGCGACGCGGTAAAGGAAATCGTAGTTGTCAGCGGCGTTTCCCGGGATATGTTGAATTCGCTTTCGGGCGAAATTGTAAATACAAACTCTCTGGTTCAGCAGATTACCGCTGCAATGAAGGAACAGAAAGTCGGCTCTGAACAGATCGGTTATTCCCTCAACAAGCTCAATGACAGCGCTGCAGAGGTCAAAGCCGCTTCAACAGAAATGGAAAACGGTAACCAGACCATTATCAGCGAAATGTCGAACCTTGAAGAAGCGACAGCGGGACTCAAGGACAACATGGATGAAATGACCGGCGGCGCCCGAAAAATCGGCGAAACAGGTTCAACCCTGTCGGCACTGGCAGAAGAACTTGAAAAGTCAATCCAGAATATCGGCGACCAGTTGAACCAGTTCTCTGTCTAGGCCCGTGACATTGCCAGGCGGCTTTTCGTTGCCTGGCTCGGGAACAATCGTTGTCGTTCCCGCTTAGACCAGCCAATCTCATGCTCTGCCCGGCAGGCCCCGGGCAGAGTTTTTTTTATACATTTACGATTATATATTTTGTATTAACAGTATTCTTTTTGTGATATTATATCTTCATGAATAAAAAATTAATTTTTGCTGCATGCTTTCTTTCGGCCGGATTAGTTTTGTCCGCGCAGGAAGCCCTTAAATCAGTTGAAGAAGAATATTACGACTTTTTAGTCCTGGACGGTGTTACAGAACGCCCTGCCCTTAACTACAGGACCATGTCAAACAGCATCTGGACAATCAGGGAAGATAAAACTGAGGTCAACGAATTGAATCCGAATGTGTGGGCTGATAAAAATCTCGGCTCATATTACTCAATTCTCGATCACAACGAACTGGATACAAACCGCGTTGCAAAAACACTTGACCGTTCTATTAAAATCAGGGTTTACGGACCTGAAATCTTTACTTCATACAACTCAAAAGTTCCTTTTGGAAGCAATGACGGAGCGCTCTGGCAGGGTCGGGGCTGGAATACAAGCCTCACCGCAGGAATTCGTGCTCAAGGCTATGGTTTTAGCCTGACCTTTAAGCCGCAGTACGCTGTAAGCCAGAACAAGAGTTTTGACATCATGAAGTCAGCAAATCCTAATCAATGGGGATATTTCATGAGCGGATGTGATGCCCCGCAGCGTTTTGGAGATGACACATATAAAATTTTTGACTGGGGTGACACTGACATCCGTTATACATGGAAATGCCTTACAGTGGGTTTTGGAACTCAGCCGGTCTGGAGCGGACCTGCCCAGGAAAATCCGGTTTTATTCTCGAATAACGCAGTAAACTTCCCGAAATTCGACCTTGGCATCAACAGAACCACAATGCATGTTCCATATCTCGGCTGGTATCTGGGTGACTTTGAAATGCATTATTTAATCGGAAAAACCACAGAATCCGACTTTTTTGACACTGACGACAGCAACGACCATAACCAGTACACGCTGTTTACAGTTTCTTACGCACCTTCCTTTTTGCCGGGACTCAATATAGGCCTTACAAAAATCTGCATGAACAAATGGGGTGACAAGTTCTGGCAATATGCCTACCCGGGCTTTTACGGTAACACGATTACAAAGGGAGAATCAGGAGAAGACGGAAAGGCGGCCCTCACAGCCGACTGGCTTTTTACAAAGGTCGGACTGGACATCTACGGCGAACTTGGAGTTGATGACTTTTTGTCAAAAGGCGTAAAATTCTACGAATATGCACGCTACCCGTGGCACACAGTCACCTACACTTTTGGTCTTAAAAAATCCATGAATGTTTCCAGAAAATACGGATTACGGGGAATGCTTGCCTTTGAATGGAATAACACGGAAGCAAGTCAGGACTATCAGATGTGGCCGGGAAGCGCGTATTTGTTTGGAAGTCATTATCAGATTACACAGGGCTATACTAACGGCGGACAGTGGCTCGGCTCTGGAATCGGCTACGGCGGAAACCAGCAGAAACTTACGTTTACAGTTTACAGCAGACACGGCTATGAAAAGTTCATAATCGGCCGTAACAATCCAAACAACAACTACATCTGGGAAAAAGGCAACGACGACCCTGGAACTTCAACGACAGACCTCGCCTACAGATATTTTACCGCATTTAAGGCAAACTTTTTTGTCGGATTTGAAAACCTTTATTATGTGACAAAAGATTTTTCCCTTAAATTCCAGTATATGTATGATCTGGTTATTAACCCGCTCTACGACCCTGGAATTTCAGGATATGGTACCAACGGCGCAATTTACCGCGAATACAATTACTTAAAAAATCACCATATTGAATTTCTGGTTAAATACAACTTTTAAAACAAAAGCCCGGACCACAAGGCCCGGGCTTGTTCTTTATATTCAAAACAGGTTGAATTCAATTATTTATTTGAAAACATGTCGATACGGTGCTGGTGCTTTCCGCCCATAAAGTCTGTTGTCAAATATTTGCGTGCAATCTGAACAGCAAGGTCAAAAGGAATAATGCGTGCGCCCATGCACAAAACATTTGCGTCATTGTGAAGGCGTGTAAATTCTGCTGATGTAAGGTCACCGCAGACTGCAGCGCGGATACCCTTATTCTTGTTTGCAGCCATGCTCATTCCAATCCCTGTTCCGCAAATCAGGATACCTGTGTCGACAGATTTTGAATTTACACATTCGCAAACCTTGTCAGCAAAAACAGGATAATCTACGGATTCAGTTGAATCAGTTCCGCAGTCCACAAATTCATAACCTTCTTTGGAAAGTTCTTCGATCAGCTTCTGTTTGTATTCGAATCCGGCGTGATCAGCGCCAATTGCGATCTTTTTAATCATTTTTCAGTCCTTAAAAATTGATTTTAAGCATTATACATATTAATGACAAAAAAGTGAATAAAAATTATAATTTAATAAATGAAACGTTTAATATCAGTTTTTGCTTGGGGCATTTTTTTAATTCAATTTTTGAACGCTCAGGAATCCCTTAAATCAACAGAAGAAGAATATTATAATTTTCTCTCACTTACAGGGGCGACAGAACGCGCCTCATTAAATTACAGAACTTTAAGCGACAGTGTCTGGAAAATTACTGATGAGGAACAAAACATTTGGTCTAAAAATAACCTCGGAACAAAACGAACTCTCTGGCAGTCAGACAGCGAAAACACAAACTGGTTTACCCGCGGAATTGAACAAAGCGTAAAAATCAAAGTCTACGGACCTGAATGGTTCAATTCATACAATGCGGCAGTGCCCTACGGCCAGAATGACGGTGGGCTCTGGCAGGGAAAAGGCTATAACACTTCCCTCACAGCAGGCGCCCGCCTTGAAGCATTCGGCCTGGAACTTACATTTAAACCGCAGCTGAGCTGGAGCCAGAATAAAAATTATGAATATTTGTCCGGCACCAACGGCTCACCTTACAGTTATTTTGTCGGTGGAATCGATCTTGTTCAGCGGTATGGAGATTCATCATTCTGGAATTTTGACTTTGGCGATACTGAAATTCGATATACATGGCATAAATTTACAATGGGTTTTGGAACTCAAAATCCATGGCTCGGCCCTGCAGGAATAAACCCCATGCTGGGAAGCAATAATGCTGAAGGCTATCCAAAAATCGATATGGGATTCAGGAGAACTGATGTTACGCTGCCCTATTTAAACTGGTATATCGGCCAGGTTGAATCACGATTATGGACGGGCTGCCTTAGCGAGTCAGATTATTTTGACAGCAATCCGGACAATGACAAAAGGCTCCTCACTGCCCTTTCTTTTGCATATAAGCCAAGTTTTGTGCCGGGTGCTTCCATAGGAATAAACCGTTTATTCATAAGCAGATGGAAAGCCCAAAACCTCAAATATCTGGGTCGTCTTTTTACAACACAAAAATTAAACGATGTGGAAGGAGACGGTGAAGACCAGAAAGTTTCCATAATTCTCGACTGGTTGTGGGATAAAGCAGGTTTTGAAGTTTACGGCGAACTTGGAATCGACGACTTTACAAGCCAGGAAATGTCAAATCCCTTCCACACGGCAATTTATACAGTGGGAGTAAATCAGTCTTTTGAATTAAAATTTTCCAGATTGAATTCAAAATTCAAGGATGTAAAAACCATGCTCATTCTAGAATACAACGATTTTGAAATGAGCCAGGACTTTCAGCTGCAGTGGCCATACGGCGGCTATTACTTTCACGGGAAAATTCACCAGGGCTACACAAATAACGGACAGGTGCTGGGTGCCGGAAGCTGTTATGCAGGAAACGCCCAGTTTGTGGGATTCAAGTTTTTTACAAAAAGCGGCTACCTGATGCCGTTTTTTAAGCGGGCAAGCCCGGACAACAATTATATTTATTCAATGGCAGTCACCGCGGATGCTTCAGATGGCAGCGAAATAAGTCAAAAACACTGGGCAATGTTTAAAACCCATTACAGTTACGGCGTTGAACTGTTTACATTTTTGTTCAATCAATTACAATTAAAGGCAAGTTACGAGTACGACTGGATTACCTTTCCAAGATACGATGATACCAGGGCAGGGATTGCAAACTATTATTGTAGTTTGATGTTAAAATATAATTTATAGAGAAAAAATATTCTCAAGGGATTAATTGCATGATTCTTATAAACGGAAACTTTCTTTGCCGAAATCTCACAGGAATTGAGCGGTTTGCATGGGAAACCTGTGCCCACCTTGATAAACTCATTTCTTCTGCCGATGAAATTGCACTTTTAGTTCCTGCAAATGCAAAAACTGTTCCCTCATATAAGAATATCAGGCTGATTCATTCAACAAAAATAATAAAGGGCTTTCCTAAGTGGGACATTCTGGACTTTCCGTCAGAATGCAAAAAATTAAATGCAGTTCCCCTGAATTTTTCAAACACTGCCCCGCTTTCATCACACTGTGGAATTGCATTTATTCACGATATTTATGCTGCTGACCATCCTGAAGATTTTAAAAGTTTCCGTGACAGGCTTGTTCGTTTTTACAGCACCATGCATTACAAAAACATCGCAAAACACGCTGACATGGTCGTAACAGTAAGTAATTTCAGTAAAAGTCAGATTCAAAAAAAATACGGAACTCCCGAAGAACGCATTACGGTAATTCCAAACGGCTGGGACCATTTTAAAACAGTTGAGGAAGATAATTCAATTTTTGAACGCTTCCCGGCCCTTTCAAAAGGGAACTTTTACTTTACCCTGGGCTCTTTGAGCAAACGAAAGAATTTGGCCTGGATTGCCCGGCACGCAGAACTTTTTCCAGACGAAACCTTTGCCGTAAGCGGCAAAGCCATCAGCGGCCTTGTTCCAGATGAATTAAAATCGCTCCAGAAAATGTCAAACGTTGTGCTTTTAGGCTATGTCAGCGACGGCGAAGTCAAGGCCCTGATGAAAAACTGCAAAGCCTTCATCTTCCCTTCCTACTACGAAGGTTTTGGAATTCCACCTCTGGAAGCCCTTTCCTGCGGCGCAAAATGTATCGTAAGCCGCTCATCCTGCCTCCATGAAATTTATGGAGACACAGTTCAATACATAGACCCGACGGACAGCTCAACAAACCTCGGGGAACTTTTATCCCGTCCTGTAACAACGTGCGATAC
>JAEENG010000079.1 GCA_016283615.1 Treponema sp. | reverse complement strand
TCTCCGGCGCTTACAGTTCCTGCCTCAAATTTGTGCGGAACTTCTGCCCAGGTTGCGCTGTCTTCTGTTACGTATTCTATCATTTCTCCGCCGCGAAGAAATGGCGGCATGGCCTCCAGGAGGGCGATTTTGCCGTAAAGGGCACCGATTCCCATTGGACCGCAGAGTTTGTGTCCGATCATTGCAAAAAAGTCTGCGTCCAGATTCTGAACGTCTACCTTAATGTGAGGAGTTGACTGTGCTCCGTCTACAACCATGATTGCTCCGTGGCTGTGTGCAATTGAAGCGATTTTTTTAATCGGATTTGTAGTTCCCAGAACGTTTGAAACGTGTGTGCAGGCTACAATCTTTGTTTTATCAGTAATTTTATTGAATTCACTTTCCGGAATAATTCCACTCTCTTTATCAACGTACATAAACTTGAGCGTTGCGCCCTTCTGCTGGCACACAAACTGCCACGGCAGAATGTTTGAGTGGTGTTCCATGATTGAAACTACGATTTCGTCACCCCTGTTTACGTTGGCAAGACCCCAGGTGTAGGCAACAAGGTTCAGACTTTCAGAAGAGTTGCGGGTAAAGATAATTTCGCGGCTTTCTTTTGCGTTGATGAATTTAGCGACTGTTTCGCGTGCATCTTCGTATGCCTTTGTGGCGCGTTCGCTTAAAGAATAAAGTCCGCGCAAAGGGTTTGCGTTCTGTGTTGCGTAAAAATGATCCATCGCGTTGAGAACAATGTACGGACGCTGGGCAGTAGCGGCAGTATCGAGGTAAACAAGACCGTTATTGTCTTTTGAGTTCTGTTCGTCAATCGCCTTGAATAAAGGAAAATCGTTACGAAATTTGTTCATTTTTCTATCCTGAAAGTTAGTTTTCTAAAAAGTCTGAAATCTTTTGTACAGTTGCTTCGTCGTTTATCAGGTTTGCAACTGCGAGAACCTTTGCCTTTGTCATGATTTTCTGGGCGTCGGCTTCGCTTACACCGCGGCTCTGAAAGTAGAAAAGTTCTTCGGCGCCGAGGCGGCCGAGTGTTGCCCCGTGTGTTCCAGAAACATCTTCTTCGCCGCATAAAATCATAGGAATAGATTTGTTTACAGCCTTTTCTCCTAGGAGGAGTGTTTCTTCCTGCTCGTCACCGGTTGCCCCGGCACAGCCGTTTTTAAAGTCGATTGTTCCGCGGTAAGTTTTGAGAGCGTTGTCTGCTACAGTTCCCTTTACAGTCATTGTTGTTTCTGTGTGCGGACCTGTGTGAACCGACTCGTAATTCATATCGAGGAGCTGATTTTTTGCTGCAATATATGCTGTGTCACTGTTGAATTTAGAGCGTTCGCCTGAAAGCTGTGTCTGAAGGTTTGCGTAGATTTGAGCGCCGCCGAGTTCAATCTGGGTAAAGTCTGCAAAAGCTCCTTCGTCACAGGTGATCTGTGTGTCGTCAATCTGTGTAAAGCCCTGTCCCAGAAGCTGGACTTTTACCAGGTGGAGTTTTGCATTTTTCTGAACATGAACCTTTGTTCTGATTTCTGAAAAGCCCTGTGCTTTTTTGCCGGAAGTGTAATTCATGATGAGTGTTAATTCACTTTCCGGAGCGACTGTAACATTCTGCTCGTGACAGAGTTTTTCGCCGTCAGCGTAGTTTAATTCAATTACCCTGAACTTATCCTTTTCTGAAAAATCTTCTGCAACGGTCTTTATATCGTTTTGTACTTCAACACTTGCACCGTTCATTTTGAGCCAGTTCCATGTGAGGTACGGAATTGTATTTACTTTTCGCAGTGTTGTACTGCCTGCTGAATTATTCATATTAAATGAATTATAACCATTTTGCCCCTTTCTGCCTACCATTTTGATAGAAAAATAACGGAGCATTCACCCGCCGTTAATCACGGGTAACGCTTTGACTTTTGGAAATTCAAAAAATGACACATACGCATACCATCATATGAACAGGCAGATGGTCAGGAGTGAAAAAAATTATAAAACCCTCTTGGATAAAATAATTTATTTTGATAAAATACGGTGTTTCTATTAAAAGAAACAACAATCTTTAAAGAAGGTTTTACAAATGAAAGAAGTATCCAAGATGATCGGTTACCGCCCGTCGATTAAGGTAGTTGACGCAACATTGCGTGATGGCGGTCTTGTAAACAATTTTTTCTTTCCTGAAGGTTTTGCCAAAGCACTTTACGAAACAAACGTTAAAGCAGGTGTAGATTACATGGAATTTGGCTATAAGGCAGCCAAAGATATGTTTGACGAAAAGGATTTTGGTCCGTGTAAATTTTCGGATGATGAATATATCCGCTCGATTGTCGGCGACAACGACACTGACTTAAAAATTGCCGTAATGGCAGACGTCGGACGAACAAATTACAAAACAGACATTCTTCCAAAAAGTGAAAGTCCGGTTGATTTGATTCGTGTGGCAACTTATCTCCACCAGATTCCGGGCGCTATCGATATGATTGAAGATGCGCACAAAAAAGGCTATGAAACAAGCTGCAACATCATGGCAATTTCAAACGCACAGGAAAACGATGTTCGTGCCGCTCTGGACCTGATCGGTCAGTCTCCTGTAGACGTTATTTACATCGTAGATAGTTACGGCGCAATTTATCCTGAACAGATGGCTCGTCTTGCCGGTGTTTACGGTGAATTTACAGCCAAATACAACAAAAAGCTCGGTATCCACGCTCACGACAACCAGCGCCTTGCTTTTGCAAACACAATTGAAGCTGTAGGTGACGGAGTTGATTATCTTGACGCAACTTACGGTGCAATGGGACGCGGAGCAGGAAACTGTTCAATGGAAAATCTTCTTGGATTCCTCAAAAATCCAAAATACAATATTTACCCTGTAATTCAGTTTATTCAGGACCACATCGTGCCGTTAAAGGAAAAAGGAGTAGTGTGGGGCTACGACTGGCAGTACCTTCTCACAGGTCTCATGAACCAGCATCCGCGCACTGCGATTCAGTTTACAAAGGACGGCCGCAAGGACTACGCAGAATTCTACAAGGAAGTTACAGCCCAGGAATAAAAACTGCATTTCTGAAGGCAAAAAAAAACGCTCACTTCTGTCCCGCCTGAAAAAGGGAAGAGTGAGCGTTTTTTTTGTTTATTACGGACTTACAGGGAGCCCTTCATCTCAAGGCGAATAAGATTATTCATTTCGACTGCGTATTCGAGGGGCAGTTCTTTGCTGACCGGATTAGCAAAGCCCGATACAATCATTGTGCGGGCTTCTTCTTCGCTGATTCCGCGGCTCATAAGATAGAAAATTGCTTCGTTTGAGATACGGCCGATTTTTGCTTCGTGACCGATATCGCATCTGTCGTTATGAATATCCATTGCCGGAACGGTGTCGCTTCGGCTCTTGTTGTCCAGCATGAGGCTTTCACAGTCTACGCTTGCCTTACTTCCTTCTGCGTCTTTTCCGATATAAATCGCACTTCTGTAAGTTGAAATACCGCCACCCTTTGAAAGCGACTTTGTAGTAATCAGTGAAGTTGTCTTTGGAGCCAGGTGAACCATCTTTGCGCCTGTATCAAGATTCTGGCCTTCGCCTGCAAAGGTAACGCCTGTAAATTCTGCGCGGGCTCCCTTTCCGACGAGGTCGCTTTCAGGATAAAGATATGAAACGTGGCTTCCGAATGAACCCGATACCCATTCAATTGCACCGCCTTCTTCAACGCGGGCACGTTTGGTGTTCAGGTTGTACATATTTTTTGACCAGTTTTCTACTGTTGAATACCGCAGTCTGGCGCCTTTTTTAACATATAGTTCAACACAGCCTGCGTGGAGGTTTGCGACGTTGTATTTTGGTGCCGAACAGCCTTCGATAAAGTGCAGGTCTGCGCCTTCGTCAACGATAATCAGGGTGTGTTCAAACTGGCCGGCTCCCTTCGCATTCAATCTGAAGTATGACTGCAGCGGAATTGCAACCTTGACTCCCTTTGGAACGTAAACAAAACTTCCGCCGCTCCATACCGCTCCGTGGAGGGCCGCAAACTTGTGGTCGTCCGGTTTTACGAGATGCATAAAGTGTTCTTTTACCATGTCCGCATAAGGGCCGCGCAAAGAACTTTCAAAGTCTGTGTAAACAACTCCCTGTTTTGCAACTTCTTCCTGAAGATTGTGGTAAACAAGTTCCGAGTCATACTGTGCGCCGACACCGGCAAGGCTTGTGCGTTCTGCCTGTGGAATTCCAAGTTTTTCGAATGTGTCCTTGATGTCCTGCGGAACGTCTTCCCACTTGCCTTGCATTTTTGTGTTAGGGCGGACGTAGGTTGCGATATTTTCGATATTAAGTCCGGAAATATCAGGTCCCCAGTCAGGCTCTTTAAGCTCGTTGTATATTTTGAGCGCATTCAGACGGAATTCGCGCATCCATTCCGGGTCGTTTTTGTCCCTGGAAAGCTGTTCAACAATTTCGGCAGTAAGGCCGGCCTTGTTGCGGTAAAAGCCCTTTTCTTCGTACTTAAAGTCGTACGGCGAGGTATCTATGTCTGAAATCTGTGTTTTTTCTGTTTCCATAAGCGTTTAATTCGATTCAATTCAATCAGCCGATAAACTGTTCAAAACCTTCTTCGTTGATTTTTTGAACAAGTGAACCGTCATCATCTTTTATGATTTTACCCTTTGCAAGA
>JAEENG010000078.1 GCA_016283615.1 Treponema sp. | reverse complement strand
TAGAATGGAAGATCGTTTGTTTATGTTGCCTGCAATGAAATTCAAAAGATGAATTTGTTCTGCTAAAGAGAAATTACGAACTCTGTTTTCTACATCTTCAAGAGCATTAGACATAAAAGACCTCTATGGTTCATTATATCACAATTTCAAGAAAAAATGATAAAAAAATCATAGAATAATTATTTTTTGTGAGTTTATTATATTTACCAATCAGGTACATTTTTTAAACAGAGTGTTCAGAGGCTTTCATTCAACCGCTTAGGCGTGTGTCATTATCGTGCCTGCCCCGATAATCTGTTGAAAGAGATTGCCTGGTCAAAGCCAGGCAATGACATGGTGCCGGGTCAGACTACTACTACTACTACTACTACAGTTTGTACCAGTAGTAGCCGGGGTAGGTGTCCTTAAAATAAGTGGCGTTTGTTGCCGGGTCGCTTACGTCAGTTTCAGTACCGCCTGTTTTGTTGTTCCAGTTGATTGAGCTGTATGTTCTGTACCAGGTTGTCGTGTCTTTAAATGAGATGGATGTGAGTTTTGAGCAGCCGCGGAAAGCAGCCCAGCCAATAGAAGTAACGGAGTCAGGAATAGTGACAGAAGAAAGGGAAGTGCAGCCACGGAAAGCGTTGTAACCAATAGAAGTAACGGAGTCAGGAATAGTGTATGCGGCAGATTGTTTTCCTGCCGGGTATGTAATTAGAGCAGTTGCATCCTTGTTAAACAGAATTCCGTTTATACTGGAATAGTATGCATTATTTGAATCCACAGTAATCGTTGTTAAACTTGTACAGCCGCTGAAAGCGTTGTCACCAATAGAACTAACTGAGTCAGGAATAGTTACAGAAGAAAGGGAAGTACAGCTGCAGAAAGCGTAGTCACTAATAGTAGGAACAACAGGAATATTGACAGAAGAAAGGGAAGTACATCCATCGAAAGCGTAGCCACCAATGTAAGTAACATAGTCAGGGAAAGTCACAGAAGAAAGAGAATTGCAGCTTTGGAAAGCGTTGTCACCAATAGAAGTAACGGAGTCTGGTATAGTGACAGAAGAAAGGGCAGTACAGCCGCGGAAAGCAGCCCAGCCAATAGAAGTAACGGAGTCAGGAATAGTGACAGAAGAAAGTGATTTGCATCCACTGAAAGCTTCGTCCTTAATAGAAGTAACCGAGTCAGGAATAGTAATCCCTGAAAGCTTTGAACAATCCATAAATGTAGAAGCAGGAATAGATGTGAGTCCTGTTGTCTGTGATAAATCAAGATTTACTTTGTATGATGAACCCTTAATCGCAGTTGCTATTGCTGTTAAATCACTGTCTGTAAGCTCTCCACTCAGAATGATTGTTGAGTCTTCTGTCAATGCTGCTATAACAGCACTAAAGTTTTCTTTTGGAACTTTAGGAATTTCCTGCCATAGGGCGGTAAGAGTTATGTCTATTTTAACTGTGTAACCAGGTACGATTGGAGCGCCATCAAAAAACCAGCCGTTAAAAAAATAGTATCTAGTTTCGCTCAAAACCGGTAAATCTTCTGCTGTAAGAACGTATCCGTATTTAACAGGCTTTGATGAAGGAGCATCTCCATATTCTGTACTGTAAGAAAGGGTGTAAGTGTTTCTGTCGTAGTAGATTTCTACAACTGTTGAGCCGTCTGCCTGGATTGTTTCCTGTGCAAAGGTTTTTGCTGTAAAGCCCTCGTAGGTTTTTGCGGCCGCAGCTGTCTGGGTTCCGTAAGTGCCTGTTTTTTGCTCTGCGGCTTCTTCGGTGTAGTTGTCATCTTGAAGGTTCTGCAGAAGGTGTTTTACTGTGTATGTTGAAGTTACAACCTTGGGGTCCTGGCTTGTAGATGAATCGCTGCAGGATACAAAGTTCAATAAGAGACCTGTGCAGAGTGACAGTGCAAAGGCACGTGTTAAATAAGAAAACCAACTTTTTGAAATAGTCATGGGACACTCCGTTTTAGTTATAAAATAATATTATATTCATATTAACATGACTTTAAGAATAAGGCTAGTTTTTCTTTTTGAGTTTAAAAAAGGATGTGGGAGGGGAAAAAATTGCCTGGTCTAAGCCAGGCAATGACAGTAAAAAGTTACGCGGTTTTCTGGTCAATCAAAAGTGTCTGAGGGTCAGGCAGTTTGTTTGACTGAACGATTTCTTTTGTAATCGTAAGCTTTTTCTTTCCCTTGATGCTCGGTGCTTCGTACATCAAATCCATCAGAAGCTTTTCGCAGATTGAACGGAGCCCGCGGGCACCTGTTTTCTGGCTGATTGCAATGTCGGCAATTGCTTCCAGTGCATCGTCGGTAAAGTCAAGTTCAAGATCATCGATTGCAAAACTTGCTTTAAGCTGGTTTACAATTGAATTTTTTGGTTCTGTCAGAATGCGTTTAAGGTCAGCCTTTGTAAGTTCCTTTAAGGCAACTGTGATAGGCATACGGCCGATGATTTCTGGAATAAGACCAAACTTAACAAGGTCATCCGGAGTACACTGATTTAAAAGTTCCATCTTCTGTTCTTCGTCCAGCATACCGATATGTCCGCCAAAGCCCATGGACTTGCCTGCGGTGCGCTGTTCGATGATTTTGTCGATTCCAACAAAGGCTCCGCCAAGGATAAAGAGGATGTTTGTAGTATCGATTTCCAGCATTTCCTGGTTAGGATGCTTGCGTCCGCCCTGAGGTGGAACACTTGCTACGGTTCCTTCGATAATTTTGAGGAGAGCCTGCTGTACGCCTTCACCTGAAACATCCCGGGTAATTGATGTATTTTCGCTCTTACGGCCGATTTTATCGATTTCGTCGATAAAGATGATTCCGCGCTCTGCTGCAGGAATGTTTCCGTCGGCGGCGTTGATGAGCTTGAGGAGAACGTTTTCTACGTCTTCACCTACATATCCGGCTTCCGTAAGGGTAGTGGCGTCTGCGATTGCAAACGGTACATTCAATTTTTGTGCAAGAGTTTTTGCCAGAAGTGTTTTTCCGCTTCCTGTCGGCCCGATCAAAAGAACGTTTGATTTTTCGATTTTTACATCGTCGCTGCTCTTTTTCTGAACTGACATTCTCTTGTAATGGTTATATACGGCAACTGAAAGTGCCTTTTTTGCGTAATCCTGGCCGATAACGTATTCGTCCAGATAAGCCTTGAATTCTTTTGGACTTGAAACATCAGTCATATTGATGGGACTCAGGTCTCTCTGCTGTTCTTCAAGAATTGTCTGGCAGACAGAGATACATTTGTCACAGATATAAACGTTGTTTGCCGGTCCTTCTACAAGAGTTCTGCTCTTGTCTGCAGGTTTACCGCAAAATGAACATCTCTGAATTTCTGAGTGAAATCCTCTCATATTACTTAGACTCCTTTTCAGACTGTCTTCTTGGCATTACTTTGTCAATAAGACCGTATTCCTGTGCTTCAGCTGCTGTCATGTAGAAATCGCGTTCGATATCTTTTGCAATCTGCTCGTATGTCTTTCCTGTTTTGTCAGCAAGGAATTCAATTGAAAGTTTTTTGATTCTCAAAAGTTCTTTTGCCTGAACCGTAATGTCGCTCTGCTGGCCGCGTACGCCGCCGCTTGGCTGGTGAATCATTATTCTGCTTGAAGGAAGAGAGTAGCGTTTTCCAACTGTTCCTCCTGCAAGAAGAAGTGCACCCATTGAACATGCCTGTCCGATACAAATTGTCTGGATGTCGCATTTTACGTACTGCATTGTGTCGTAAATTGCAAGACCTGCTGTAACGCTGCCGCCGGGTGTGTTTATATACATGCTGATATCTTTGTCAGGATTTTCTGATTCAAGAAAGAGAATCTGTGCAACAATAAGGTCTGCTGTTGCATCGTTGATTTCGCCGTCAACAAAAATAATTCGATCTTTTAAAAGTCTGGAGAAAATGTCGTATGCTCGCTCTCCGTTTCCTGTTCTTTCAATAACGCTAGGCACTAAAGTGTTCATTGTCTCATTCATATTAATAACTCCAGTTTTAAATATAATAAGATTTTACCAAAAAATCAAAAAAAACGGAATGTAACTTACTAAATAGTCACATTCCGTTTGTTAATCAGCAAAAGTTATTAGTTTGCCTTGAAAAGATCTGAGAATGCAACCTTGTCGCCTTTAGAAACTTTAACCTGAGCAAAGAGGTCCTTGTAAAGTTTCTGTTCTTTAACGTCGTCGATAAAGTATTCTTTTGAACGCGGATCTTCGTAGTGTTTTTTAACTTCTTCTACTGTAAGACCGTTTGATTCTGCGAGCTTTTTGTAGCCTTCTTCAACTTCTTCCGGAGTAACCGAAATGTTGCGTTCGCGGAGGAGGCTATCTACGATAATGCGGCTCTTGAGCATTTTTTCTGCGTCGCCAGTCCATTCAGTAAGCATTGTTTCCTTTTTCTGGCCTGAAGCTGTAATCATTTTTTCCAGGTCTTCAGGAGTTGTCTGGAACTGCTGAGCCATCATCTGCCAGCGTCCTTCAAGTTCAGCCTTGAGCATTGAAGCAGGAATTTCTACCGGGTTCTTTTCTACAAGCTGTTCAAGGAGGCTGTTTGTTTTGATTTCGTTGATTTTGCGGTCTTTTGCTGTATTCAGGCTGCGTGAAATATCATTCTTGAGGTCTTCAAGAGTCTTGAATTTTTCGTTAACGTCCTGTGCAAGATCGTCATCAAGGGCAGGGAGGTTGCGGATTTTGAGCTGTTTGAGAGTAACAGTGTATTTTTTAGTTTTTCCGGCAAGTTCCTTGTCGCTTTCTGTTTTTGCATATTTTTTAGTGATTTCTTTTGTTTCGTCTTTTTTCATACCGATGATTTCGTCATCGATTTTGTAAACATCTTCGCCAGAACCAACAGTAAATACAAAGCCGCTGCGTTTTGTTGAATCGATTACTTTTCCGTTTTCATCGAGTTCTGCAATGTCGATTGTAGCGATATTGTCTTTTTCACATTTTTCGTCATCTTTTTTATCCATTACAACTGCGTTGCGTTCCTGGATTGCTTTGAGTTCTTCCTGGATTTCTTTGTCGCCGATTGTAACCTGTGGTTCTTTAACAGTGATTCCACCGAATTCTTTTACTTCAACTTTTGGGAATACATCGTAAGTTACTGAGAACTTAAAGTCTTTTGATGTATCGAATGCAGGCATTTCATCAAGGGCCGGCTGAGCGTATGGGAGAGGGCGGATATCTGCTTCTTTTTCGTCCTGGAAGATTTCGTTCAAAATACCGTCGATCATATCTCCGGCTGCTTCCATTTTAATCTGATCGCCGAATTTGCGTTCAAGAACATTTGCTGGTACGTGACCTTTTCTAAAACCAGGAATCTGAACCTGTTTAACATACTTGTTGAGTGTTGATTTGTAACTTGATTCAACATCTGCCTTAGCAACAGTTACTGTCAATTTTACAGCTGACTTTTCGAGCTTTGTAAGTTCTTTTGTGAATTTCACTCTTGTGTCCCCTTATAAAAAGTTATAAAAAAAGCGATTCAGATGAAATCTAAATCGCTTAGAAGAGCGGAAAACGGGAGTCGGACCCGCGACATCCACCTTGGCAAGGTGGCGCTCTACCACTGAGCTATTTCCGCAGATATTTTTTTTCGCATGAACAAAAGTTTATGCGAGAGAAGGGACTTGAACCCTTACGCCGAAGCACCAGATCCTAAGTCTGGCGTGTATGCCAATTTCACCACTCTCGCAAGCGTTTACCGGCACAGGACATAAGTCACAATCCGATTCTTGAGCGACCGGGGGCTCGAACCCCGGACCCACAGATTAAGAGTCTGTTGCTCTACCAACTGAGCTAGTCGCCCTAATTTGCTTTATCAATTACAAAGCTGATGCGTCTGACACGGGTCGAACGTGCAACCTACGGATTCGAAGTCCGTTACTCTATCCAGTTGAGCTACAAACGCGTGTAACAGCAACCTTTTTTTGCAGGTCAGCTGTGAGTCGGGTGCCTGGAGGGATTTGAACCCTCGACAACCAGATCCACAATCTGGCGCTCTACCCCTGAACTACAGGCACCGTGTAACTGATTAAAATAATATAACAAAAAGGCGGCCGAAGTGTCAATAACTCAAATGCCGTTTGTAGTATTTTTTTTAATATTTTTTTTATTAAGTCGCCTTATTTATTTTCCGATATTTGAACAGAGAAAGACTATCCGGTTTTTAATTTGAATTAAACCCCGGATCAAAAGGCAGGTTTATATGGAACAGATGGTTCAGGTAAAAAATGAAATTTTGAATTTGATGAACAGTGAAAGCGATCTGCTCGACCAGATTCTCTCACAGCAGGATGTAGTTCACAAGTGTGTTAAAAAACGCAATTGGATTGAACTGGAAGCTACCTTACAGAACCTGCAGGTTATGAGCGATGACTTTGTTGAACTTGAAACAAAACGTTCACAGCTCAGCGCAAATATTGACATCTTTGCCGACGAGAGCCTTTCTCCTGTTGTAAAAACAGTCCGCGGCAAACTTAATAAGTCAAAAATCGAGAACAAAGTTCTCAATGAATATATTTCTACTACAAAAAAGTTTTTGCAGGGAATTTTTGATGATGTTCTTCCACAGCGCCGCAATGCTGTGTATTCAAGAAACGGAAAAATGGTTGATAACGGACTTCAGAGCGTTGTCCTTAATCAGGTTGTTTAAATTTTATAAGGGGAATGAAAAATGGCTAACGCATTTGCAGGAATTGAACTTGGTAAAAGAAGCATAATGGCTCACACTCAGCAGATTCAGACTGCTGGTCATAACATTTCAAATGCCGATACAGAAGGCTATTCAAGACAGCGTGTACAGGTAAAAACTTTTGATCCGCTGTACAGACCTGATTTGACACGTGCCGAAACTCCGGGACAGATTGGTCAGGGTACAACAATTGAATCAATCACCCGTCTCCGTGACGAAATGCTTGACGGAAGAATTGTTGCCCAGACAAACCAGGAGTCTTTCTGGGGAACCCGTGAAAAATA
>JAEENG010000077.1 GCA_016283615.1 Treponema sp. | reverse complement strand
AAACTCTCTGCGCGGCAGGCTTCAGGTTTAAAACCTTTTGCCTGGGTAAAAGTTTCTCTCATCATCTTTAAGAGAGCCTGCTGATCTCCGTTCTGGAAGATTTTAACAGCAAAATTACCGCCCTTTTTTAACATTGTCTGAGCATAATAAATTGCCATCTTAACAAGCCCCTGACTCCTTGCCGTATCAACAATTCTGTTTCCAGTTGTTAAAGGAGCGGCGTCACAAACAACAAGGTCAAAAGGACCTTCTTTTTTGATTGACTCACGGATCGAGTTTTCATTCAAGTCGCCCTGAATAAAAACAAGATTATCGCCTTTAACATCTTTTGACAAAGGATTCAAATCGCAGGAAACTACCTTACCTGTTCCTTCCATAGTTCTCAAAAGAAAAGTAGTCCAGCTTCCTGGAGCGGCGCCGAGGTCGAGCACGGTATAATTCTTTTTAATCATACCAAACTTTTCGTCGATTTCTTTGAGCTTATAGACTGAGCGGGCCGGATATCCTTCAGAAAACGCTTTCTGAGACCAGTAATCCGGACTTTTGTAAGAGTTCGATGCCATATTTATTAATCGGTTGAATTTAATCAGATTTTTAATATTTTGTATATAAAGTTTGTCATTGGAAGCAAATTTATTTATAATAGACTGTAGAATGAATAAGGAATTTATAAATATACTCGAAAAAATAGAAAACACTCTCAACACTGCCCTTCCT
This sequence comes from Treponema sp., assembly GCA_016283615.1. Lineage (GTDB taxonomy): Bacteria > Spirochaetota > Spirochaetia > Treponematales > Treponemataceae > Treponema_D. Next base: position 9,128 of record JAEENG010000077.1, on the reverse strand, counting down.
GACACTGCAAATAAAGACTGGGTAAACGACGCATTCGGCCAGATTGCTCCATGTATCAGTCAGGACCACTTTGTTGAACTCATAGAACCATGTAAAAATCTCATCAAACTCGGCGGTAAGCGCTGGCGCCCTCTTCTGCTCGTTTTATGTGCACAGCTTGTAAGCCAGTCCAAAAAGACCACCTTTAACGAAAAAAAGGCATATTCCCTTACACCGCTTGTTGAATTTGCACACAATGCAAGCTTGATTCATGACGATATCGAAGACTCAGCAGACACCCGCCGAGGAAAGCCGTGCGCACACATCACTTACGGCATGGACCGCGCAATCAACGCAGGCTCCTGGCTTTATTTTGAAGGCGCCGCAGCAATTTTAAGCGCGGATTTTTCTGACTCAGAAAAACTTAAACTCTACGAACTTTTCCTCCGCGAATTACGCCTTCTGCACCTGGGCCAGGCAATGGACATTAAATGGCACAGAAACAAGGAACTGATTCCGACACAGGATGAGTACAAGGCAATGGTTTCCAACAAAACCGGCACCCTCGCCCGTCTTGCAGTAGAAGCAGGCTTTTTTGCAGGCGGAGCTTCAGAAAAAGAAATTCTAGAAGCAGGAAAAATCGCCCAGGACATCGGTGTCGGCTTTCAGATTATTGACGATGTAACAAACCTTACGACAGGTAACCCGGGCAAAAAACGAGGAGACGACATTGTAGAAGGCAAAAAGTCCCTTCCTGTTTTGATTCATCTCCAGAATAAGCCGTCGGACAAAAAGGCTCTTGCAGACTTATTTTCACGGGCCGCAGCCGAAGGAATCGACAGCCCGGCCGTAGAAAAAGCAATTGAACTGTTAAATTCGTCAGGTGCAATTCAACAGGCCCAGAAAGCCGGCTTTGAACTTGCACAGACTTCAGCAAAAAAACTGGCAGAATTTTATGGCGTAAAAACCGATGCCGGTTCATTAATCGAAGAGCTTTTTACAAAAATGCTCCAGCCAAAATAAAAGGAGGTAAGTTTTATGGTAGAAAACGCAGCACAGTTAAATACCCAGGCAATAGAACTTGCTTCCAAGGGTGAGTATAAAGAAGCCATTGCCTGCTTTAAAAAGGCACTCAGCTTTGAACGCAACAATTACCTTCTCTGGTACAATCTCGGTGTAACTTACCGTGATTCAGGCGATCTTCTTATGGCAATGGAGTCACTCGAAAAGGCATATTCAATCGAAAACGAAGACGACGAAGTAATCGAAACCCTCGCACTCGTAAATTACAACCTTGGCCTTACACAGGACGCCATCAGATACTGCTACGAAGGAATCGACTTGAATCCTTCAAACGCACATATCTGGAACACCCTCGGTGTAATTTTTTACAATCAGGAAAATTACAGCCAGGCCGCCAGCGCTTTTGAAAACGCTATTTCAATCAACTCGTATTATTACGACGCCCTGTTCAACCTCCGCGACACTTATATGGAAACGGGCAATCAGGCAGGCTACCTGAGCTGTATTGAACAGATGAAGGCAATCAAAGACAGCGGACAGATATGACAAATCTTGCTCTTGTAAAAAAATCCGGCACCTCACAGGCAGAAGTTAAGCTTTTAAAAACTTCTTCCTGTATCAATTGCGTCAGTGATTGTGTTACAAGGCAAAAATCTTTTACAGTAGATAATCCCAAAAATCTTGAATTAAAACCGGGCGACTACGTAACAATTCAGCTGCCGCCCGTCATTTCGGCGCTGCAGGGATTGTTTTCTTTGTTTTTTCCGATTGTTTTTACAGTGGCAGCATACCTGGTTATCAAAAATGTAAAAATTCAATTTTTTATGAATTTGAACGAATTACAGGTATTCGGCTTAACCGCACTTGCCCTGTTTTTTTCAATTGCCTTTGTCACAATATTAAGCAGAATCAGGATAAGAGCGGTCCGCTATCAAATCACGGGTGTTTTATAAAAGTTACGAATTCTGGAGTGCGATGCGGCTGATTTCGCCGGCCATGTTTTCCAGGGAAACCTGTTTTTGAACGGCACCAAGTTCATAGGCTACGCGCGGCATACCGTAAACGATGGATGTTTTTTCGTCCTGACCTAAAGTCCAGGCACCCTGTTTACGCATTCCTGCAAGTTCTACGGCACCGTCTTTACCCATACCAGTCATAATTACGCCGAGCGCGTGGTTTCCAAAAATCTTACCGACAGACTCAAACAAAACATCTGCGGAAGGTCTGTGACCATTGCGCTGAGGGTCCTGACTTGTTCTGAGTGTGTAAGAACCCAGGCCTGAGCGTTCAACATAAATATGGTAGTTACCCGGAGCAATGTATACATGTCCGTTTTTGAGAGTTTCGCCGTCAATTGCTTCTGTAACGGTCAGAGGACAGATTCTGTCAAGTGATGCGGCAAACTCCTTTGTAAAGCCTGCCGGCATGTGCTGAACTACGAGAATCGGCTGTTTAACGTCCGGGCTTATTTCCTTAAAAACGTCCCTCAGGGCATTTGGACCGCCAGTAGAAATTCCGATTGCGATAACATCAACACGGCCTGGATTTGTAACCGGAGTGATTACTGCAGGCTGTTTGCGTTCAACTTTAAAGTCAACTGGCGGAACAACAGGAATTTTTGGAGCTGAAGGAACCGGACGGCTGCCCATTGCTTCCTGGAGCTTTCTTTCTATTGCCCTGTCTTCTGCAAGTTTTGAATAATATTCTGAACTGTAAACCTGTTTGCCTTTTGAGCGCGCACGTGCACCGCCATAAGAGGCAATCATTTCTACGAGACGATCAGCAACTGCGTTGATGTCCATAGAAACTGAACCGTTAGGTTTTGTAATAAAGTCGCTCGCACCAAGTTCAAGGGCTTCTACGGTAACAGCGGCTCCCTTTTCTGCAATTGATGACAGAATGATAACAGGAACATCGCCCCCGCTCTGCTTGCGGTATTTGAGATAATCTATACCTGTCATGACAGGCATTTCGATATCGAGGATAATTACATCAGGGTTGCAGGCAGCAACTTTATCTATAAGAATCTGGCCATTCATGGCTTTGTCTACGACGTGCATTCCCGGAGTACCATCGATAACCCTGGAAATGACATTACGCATCAAAGCTGAATCATCACAAACAAGAACACTTATATCATCCATAGCCTTAATTCCTTCAAATTAAACGTTCTTCTGATAAAGACAAGCCCAGTCAGTTTTGAGGAATTCGAATTTTGTTTCCATTCCGAACAAAGATTCAGAGTGGCCGATGAATAAGTAAGATTTAGGACCCATTGCGTCCCAGAATCTGTCGATACAAGCCTTTTGAGCCGGTTCATCAAAGTAAATAAGAACGTTACGACAGAAAACTACATCCAAATTTCTCATACCAGAATCGTTACGAAGGTTATGGTAGTCAAACTTAATTGTAGACATCAAATCTTGTACGACCTGATAGCCTTTATCATTTTTAATAAAATATTTGCTTAAAAAATTAGGTGGAATTCCGGCAATGCGGGACTCCGGGTAGAATCCCTGCTGGCCAACCATAAGGGACTTAAGTGAAATATCAGAAGCTGTAATCTGGAATTTAAATGGAGGCGGCAGAATCTCCTTGAGAATCATTGCAATTGTGTACGGCTCTTCACCTGTTGAACATCCGGCACTCCAAATTTTGATTGTGTAATCCCCGGCCTTCTTTTTTTCTTCAATTACGTGAGGAATTACATAATGAATAAGCGCATCAAAGTGCGGCTGATTTCTAAAAAAGCGTGTAAGATTTGTTGTAACCGAGTCGAGCATAATATTCATTTCTGCTTCGTCGGACATAATCAAATCATAATACTCTTTGATAGTTCCAAGGCTCTTTTCGCGGAGCTTTTCCTTTAAACGAGAATCAAGAATTGAACGATTCGTGGTCGAAAATGTGATGCCGCTCTTGTCATAAATGACTTTGCGGAACATATCAAATTCTGCATCTGTAAGTAAACCAGTCATAAGCATAATTATAATCCGATAAATCTGAAATAGCAATTAAATTGCTAATCGTAACAGAATTTTCTCCGTTGACAAAAAACGACCGTAATGGGAAAATTACAAAAATGCGTTTATTCAATAAAGTATCCGGTACAGCACTTTTTCTGATTCTCACAGTATCATGTTCCCTCAATTATGGAAACGAACAGAGTTCCGAAAGTTCAGTTCCTGAATTCAGTTTTGAAAACGCAACATACAACAGATATTCAAATAATAAAAAAACTGCAGAAATCAAGGCAAGCCGTCTTGAACAGTACAAGAGCGACGGAAGATCCTACGCAAAGGACGCACAGTTCAAAACTTACAACGATTACGGCGACCTGGACACCGAAGGCGAATGCACTCTGCTCGCCGCAGACACCCGCGAAAAACACTACAGCCTATACCAGGACATAGTCCTTTCCCTTCACAGTCAGGACATGACCTTAAACGCCCAGGCACTTTTCTTTGACGGCAAAACAGAACAGCTCACAGGTTCAATCGATGACGATGTAAAAATCATCCGCAAGAACACAGAAGTTACAGGCAGAGGCTTTTCTGCAAGCGGCGTAAACCGCACATATTCATTTAATTCATCAATCTCCGGAACAGTTACCGAAAGTGAAGAAAAAGAAGATGAACTTCCTGAAGTAACCAGCGAGGAAGGCCAGTAATGAAGAAAAACTTTATTTTGCCGGCCGCACTTTTGCTCACTGCCGCCCTGTCAGCCGAAACCATCAACTTTTCTGCAGATTACATGAAGGGAACGGCAGGAAGCAAAACGGATTCAACAACGCTTGAAGGAAACGCCTTTGTAAAGACTGACACGATGGAAATCAAGGCGGATTCAATTGAATTGTCAGGCGACGACTTTAGATTCATCACAGCCGAAGGAAACGTAAAGGGCACAAACTCCGAAAGCCAGCTTGAATTTGACTGCGGCCGGATGAAGTACGACCGTAAAACTAAAATTGCCCGCCTCGAAGACTCGGTTCACCTCGTAGATACGGCAAACAATGTAACGGCTGACGCGCAGATTATTGAATACAACCAGGATTCAGAAACTGCGGTTATGCAGATTGCAATTACACTCAAACAAAAAGACAATACCTGTACTTCCGCATACGCAATTTACCGCAAAAAGGCCCAGATGCTCGAAATGAGCGGCAACCCGAAAATTGTTCAGGGAAAGGATACTTTCCGCGCACAGGAAATTACCCTCAACCTCGACAGCCAGGAAATCACGCTCGACGGTCGTGTCCGCGGAACAGTAACAGATTCACAAAAGTCAGAAAAGAAAACAGAAGCTAAAAAGGACGATTCCAAACCTGAAGGAGGCGCACAAAAGGACGGAGCAAATCCGCCGGATGGAGATACTCCGCCGGAAGCAGCCCCGGAAGGAGCACCTTCTGACCCCGTGGAAAGCGAAAAAGGAGATTCCGCAGATGAATGATGAAAACGAATTAGAAACAACGGAAACTCCGGTTCAATCCGAGGAAATACAGACTCAGGACGACAATACTCAAATTCAATCCACTGAAGCTCCGGTACAAGCAGGAGAACCTCAGATTCAGGACACAGCGGAACAGAATTATCACACGCTCAAGGTTAACTCGCTCTACAAAATGTTTGGCCGCAAAAAGGTTGTTCAGGGCGTAGACTTTAAAATGCACACAGGCGAAGTTCTCGGACTTTTAGGCCCGAACGGAGCCGGCAAAACAACAACATTTTACATGATTGTAGGATTTTACAAACCGACCGCAGGCGAAATTTTTCTGGACGACCAGCGGATTACAGGCCTTCCCATGTTTAAACGCGCCAGACTTGGAATCAGTTACCTTCCGCAGGAGCCGTCAGTATTCAGAAAGCTCACTGTAGAAGAAAACATCTGGTCAATTCTTGAAACCCGCGTTGACCTTACTCATGAACAGAAAAAACAGCGCCTCGAAGAACTTATCGAAGAATTTTCAATCGGCCGCATACGCAAGCAGCAGGCCTTTACATTAAGCGGTGGCGAACGACGCCGTACAGAAATTGCCCGTTCCCTTGCAATTGAACCAAAATTCCTGCTTCTGGACGAACCGTTTGCCGGAATTGACCCGATTGCAGTTGCCGACATCAAGGCAATGATTAAACTTCTTGCAAAGCGCGGAATCGGAATCTTAATTACAGACCACAACGTACGCGATACACTGGAAATCACGGACCGCGCGATTATCATCTCGACCGGACAGATTCTTGTGCAGGGCGGAAAAGAAGACATTATTGCAAGCCCGGAAGCTCGCGAAATCTACCTTGGCGAAAACTTTCATATGTAAACAAAAAAAACCGCAGATGCAGTTTCCTGTTTTTTTTATAACTAGTGTCGTTACTTGTCACTTATTAGATATATAATATATAATTAAAGGGGAATAAAAATGTTGGCAAAACCGTTTATTAAATGGGTTGGTGGGAAAAGCCAGCTTTTGGAAGAAATTCGAGAAAAGTACCCCTCAGAAATAGAAAAGTATTGCGAACCATTTGTTGGCGGCGGTGCAGTGCTTTTTGATATTTTAAGCAAAAAACATCCCAAAACAGTTCTCATTAATGACATCAATAAAGAATTAATAAACGCATATTCACAGATTAAAGACAACTGTGATGATATGATTTCTCAATTATCAGAAATCCAATCAATTTATAAATCACACACATTGGAAGAAAATAAAGCTTTCTTCTACGAAAAACGTCAGCGCTATAATGACCTTAAAGTTAATGGAAACGATGCTGAAAATCTTGAAAAAGCTGCTTTATTTATTTTCTTGAATAAAACATGTTTTAATGGGCTTTATCGTGTTAATTCAAAAGGCCTTTTTAATGTGCCTTTTAATAATGCAAAGAATCCACTTTTATGTGATGAAGACAATCTCAGAGCTTGTTCTGAATTACTCCAGAATGTTGAAATGAGAGTTGGTGATTATAAAGGATGTGAAGATTTCATAGACTCTAACACTTTTGTGTATATTGATCCTCCATATCGTCCACTAACACAAACCTCAGCCTTTACTTCTTATTCAGAAAACGGTTTTACCGACAAAGAACAGATTGAACTTGGTAACTTTATTACAGAAATATCAAATAAAGGTGCATTGGTTGTTGCCAGTAATTCAGACCCAAAGAATTCAGATATTAATGATGATTTCTTTGAAAACCTTTATTCAAAGTTTGAAATTGAACGAGTTTCTGCATCACGAATGATAAATTCAAATGCAAAGAAACGCGGTGCAATTAATGAACTTTTGATCAGTAATATTGCTGGTGTATTTTAGAGGTTATTATGGCAACAAGAGACTTTAGCACATGGTTGTCAAGTTTCAGATATAGCATAGCTGACTTTGGCTATTATATTGATTTTGCAAAAGTTTATAAAAATGTTGATTCAATTAAAATTGAGTTGAATATCCTAAACTCATTAATTGGGTCCAAAAATATTGAATCAGATTTCGAGAACTTAATTGCAAAATATCCAGAAACATTAAAATGTATTCCTGTCTTATTAGCTGTCCGCGAATATCAGATCTTTGCAGGCGAAAATGGTGATGTAAAACTTTATACTTTTAATAACCAGATTAACACAATTGAAGATTATAAATTATTTATGAGAAAAACAGGTCTTTTTGACCTTCTTTCCAATCACATTATTAATAATTTGTATGACTATGTAACTGGTGTTGAAACCGGTCTTGATTCAAATGGTCGTAAAAATCGTGGTGGCCATCAGATGGAAGATTTGGTTGAAAGTTATATTCAGAAAGCAGGCTTTAAGCGTGATGTAAATTACTTCAAAGAAATGTATGTTTCTGAAGTTTCAAAAAAATGGAATATTGATTTATCTGCAGTTTCAAACCAGGGAAAAATGGAAAAACGCTGGGATTTCGTAGTAAAAACAGATAATTGTATCTATCTCATTGAAACAAACTTTTATGGAAGCGGTGGTTCAAAACTTAATGAAACAGCCCGCAGCTACAAAACAATTGCAACTGAAATGAAAAATGTAAAAGGTGCAAAGTTTGTCTGGTTTACAGATGGAGCCGGATGGAAATCTGCAGCCAGAAACCTCGAAGAAACATTTGATGTACTTGATGATATTTACAGCATCAACGATATGCAAAATGGAATTATGAAAGAGGTATTTAAATAATGAAGCAGAATGGTTATGGCGGAGCAAATACTCTTACCGGCTTAGTTTTTGAGGGTGAAGTTGATCTTAAAACATTTTTATCTGGTCAAAACGATTATAAAGTAATAGAACATGATGTATTTTATAAAGGAAAACTTGTAGCCAATATTTATAAAATACATGATTTTTACAAATATTTCCTTAAACCTCATGGAATTGATTGGAAAAAACATATTTCTAAGCAATTATTACCTGATGACTCAATTTTCGTTATAGCTAATAACACAGTCTTTATTATTGAATGTAAATATCAAAAAGTTAAAGGCTCTGTTGATGAAAAGCTTCAAACTTGCGATTTTAAGAAAAAACAATATCAAAAACTGCTAGCTCAACTCAATGTTGAAGTTGAATATATCTATTTATTAAGCGATTGGTTTAAGGATCCAAAATATAAAGATATCCTTGATTATATTCACAGTGTTAGATGTCAGTATTATTTTGGATATATTCCATTACAGAAATTAGGATTACCAGTTCCAGGAGTAGATTAAAATTTCAATAAAACCTTGGTACCGCTCGAATAATTTAGACTTTACTCTTGCACAAGGCAATTGTCTGGAACTTCTTCCGAATATCAATTTTGAATTCGATATGATTTTTGCAGATCCTCCTTACTTCTTATCAAATGGAGGAATATCTGTTCAAAGTGGAAAACAAGTTTCTGTTAACAAAGGCGATTGGGATAAATCTCAAGGCTTTGAGAAAGATAATGATTTTAATCGGCAATGGATTTCTCTTTGCAGGGATAAACTTAAAAAGAATGGAACCATTTGGATTTCCGGAACGTACCACAATATTTTTTCAGCAGCACAAATGCTAAATGAATTAAACTTCAGAATTCTAAATGTCATTACTTGGGCGAAAACAAATCCCCCTCCAAATCTTTCATGTAGATTTTTCACTCATTCAAC
>JAEENG010000076.1 GCA_016283615.1 Treponema sp. | reverse complement strand
ACGCAAAGAAATTTGATTCAAAAATATACGACTTTTATGGTATTCCTCCGACTAATGATGAGGGGCACCCGATGCATGGTCTTTATTTGTTTAAAACCGGTTTTGGCGGTAAACTGGTACACCGTCCAGGAACCTTTGATGTTCCCCTTAGAGCCATGTACGGTTTTTATACAATGGCCGAAAAACTGCGGGCCGTATACCACAAAAAGTTTCTTAAAAAAATAAGAGGACGGTAAACTATGAACATGGAAGCCTTTGTTCTGGGCTGTGGCGGCATGATGCCACTTCCATACAGACATTTAACTTCAGTGCTTTTAAGACGCGACGGAGATTTGTTTCTGTTTGACTGCGGGGAAGGAACCCAGGTGTCTCTCAAACGCCTTAACCTCAAATGGAAAAAAATCAACGCAATCTTTATTTCCCATACACACGCCGACCACGTAACAGGTCTCCCGGGGATTCTCATGCTTTCGGCACAGGTTGACCGCACCGAACCTTTGTACATTTACGGTCCTCCAAAAGTAAAGGAATACATCGAGGCAAACCGTCAGGTTCTTGATATGTACATCAATTATCCCATTGTAATAAAAGAAATTACAGCACCTTGTGTTGTACACGAAGGTGAAGATTATACAATCAGATGTTTTCCGCTCTCGCACACAAAAACCTGCGTAGGCTACACACTTGAAGAAAAGAACCGTCCGGGCGAATTCAATCCGGAGCAGGCAGAAGCCCTCGGAATTCCACGGGGACCACTCTGGGGAAAACTTCAGAAGGGAGAATCAGTTCAAAATGACAGAGGCCAGACGATAGAACCTTCACAGGTTATGGGAAAAGAAAGACACGGCCGAAAGTTTTCTTTTGTCACAGACACACAGTACCTTCCTTCAATTGCAAAAGAAGTCCAGAACAGCGACCTTTTAATCTGCGAAGGAATGTTTGCAGACGACTGTCTTGACCAGGCAAAGGAAAAAAAGCACATGACAAGCCGTCAGAGCGCTACAATTGCAAAAGATTCAAATTCAAAAAGAATGGCGATGATTCATTACAGTCCGCGCTACACAGACCGTGACCTCGAACTGCTTTTGACACAGGCGCGGGAAGTTTACCCGACCGCCGAACTTACCAAAGACCGCATGATTTTTGATATTCCGTACATTGATTAGGCGGTGCGGTGAATGGTATCGCTTGTTGATTTTACAAAAGCTTATAATTCCTCGGTGGCTGTTGATAAGGTCAACATGAACTTTGAAAAGGGTAAAATCACAGGCATCTTAGGTCCGAACGGGGCAGGTAAAACAACAATTCTCAAGGCAATCTGCGCACGGCACTTTGCAACAAAGGGAAAGGTTTTAGTCAACGAAATCAACGCCTGTGACGACAGCGAAGAGATAAAAAAAATCACAGGCTTTGTAGAAGAAAGCGCCGTGTTGAATTCATCCCTTACAGTCCTCGAATACTTAAACTTTAAAGCTGAACTTTATAAAGTTCCTGAAGAAAAAATAAATTCAACCGTAAAATTATGCTCGCTTGAAGAAGTGCTAAATAAAAAAGTTAAAAACCTTTCCAAAGGCTATATGGAGCGCGTCAATTTTGCAAGCGCTCTGATTTACGATCCTGAAGTTTTGATTCTTGACGAACCTGCCACAGGGCTGGACCCGGCACAAATCATAAAAATGCGAAGCCTTGTAAAAAAACTTGCTTCTTCCAAAACGATAATTCTATCCACACATTTGATGCAGGAAGCCGAGGCCCTCTGTGACAAAATCTTTGTTTTAAACCGCGGAAAGGTGCTCGCAGAAGGCTCAATTGAAGAAATCTGCCGGCAAACCGGCTGCCCGGACCTTGAAAAATCATATTTTAAACTGATTGAAAGTGACGGAGGTTCAAATGAATAAGCCTCTGATTAAAAATTCAATTTTTTCGCTTTTAATCGACCCGATTTTTTACGTATGTTCGGTCCTGACAGTTCTTTTTACATGCAGCATTTTCTTTTTCTTTAACCGCTTTTTTGTAATACAGACTTCAAGTACTGATTTAAGAACTTTCTGGACAGCAATTATTGAGATTTCGGTCCTGACAATTCCTGTCATAACGTTCAGCCTGAGAAACTATATTTACGACCAGTCGATGCCGCTGTCGCATTTTACAAAGTTTTTATCGCTCGGCTTTGTAATTTTTACGGCTTCTTTTATTCCGGTTGTGCTTTTATTGAGCGTACCTGTGTGCGTAAACCTTTTTGGAAACGTGGAAGCGGGGCAGGTTTTAACTTCTTTTCTTGCGGCGGCCTTCTGCCTTTTTGCCTGCTCATGCTTCAGTTTATTTGTATTTTCGGTTCCAAAAAAGCAGAACGCAATAAGTTCACTCATTGTGACTGTTTTTATTCTTGCTGTTTTTAACTTTGTTCATCTTGTACCGCTTTACGTAAAAACAAATGAATTCTGGACAAATGTTTTTCAGACAATTAGTTTTGCATGGCACATTGATTCGGCCCTCAAGGGAATTCTTGACAGCCGCGATTTTGTTTACTTTATTGAATGCAGTTTTGCTTCAATTCTGCTCACAGTTGCCTTCCAGAACAGAGCTTCCGGCAAAAAAAATCCACGGCTAACTTCGGCCTTACTCATTTTAATTATCTTTTTTACGGGAAGTGCTTTTACAAGGCTTTATTTCCGCGTAGATTTGACTTCAACAAAACAGTTCAGCGTATCCAAGACCAGCCAGACTCTCTGCGCCCAGCTCGAACATCCGCTGCGAATAACTTATTACCGCTCAAACGAACTCAAACAGTTTTATCCACAGACTCAGGACGTAGAAGAATACTTAAAGGCATACAGTTTCCGTAATCCAAACATCAGCCTTACTTTTGAAAAAGCCGATGCAGAAAAACTTTCGCGCCTTAACATCCAGGGACAGCAGATTAAAACCCAGAATTCAACAAAAATTGAATACATAACTGTATACTCAGCGATTCTGCTCCAGTATCTTGATAAATCGACAATTATTCCGTTTGTTTTATCAACCCAGACACTTGAATACGATTTGACCCAGCGCGTACAGTCACTTGTAAACCACAAACAACGCAGCGTTTTTATAATTATGGCCAACGGAATGAGCCTTAAGGAAGATTATTCCTATCTTGAAGGCTGGCTTTCAAGCCGCGGTTTTTATCCGGCAGAAATTAAATCTGATAATTTGAATTCATTCCTTCTTGAATTCAGCGCGGAAAAGGTAAAGGACTCGACTCTGCTTGTAATCGGTTCCGGCAATCTTTCGTACGAAAACGTGCAGAACCTTAAAAAACTTGTTTCGTTAAAAGTTCCGGTACTTTTTATGACAAGCCCGTACACTGCTGACATAAAAAACGACTGGAACATCACTAAAAATTCAAATGATTCATTGATTCCGTATTTGAATTCACTGGGATTTGCCTTTGATTATTCAATTGCAGAAGATCTGTCAAATTTTCCGCTTACAATGCAGTCCGGCGAAGGCTCAAATACCGAATACAAAACCGTTAATTATCCTATGTGGATAAATCTTATGCCTCAAAAATACGCTTTTGAGGGCGGAACTGTTTTCTGGGCAAGTCCGATTGTCTGCTACAACAATGTTGAACCGGTTTTGTTTACGAGTGAATACGCATGGAAGCAGTCACAGGCTTCGGACTCAAAAACACCTTTTATCGTAAATCCGTTTCTTATTCCAAAAACTGCCGAAGCAGCCGATGCTAAAAATGAACAGCTCGTTCTTGCGGCAAAAAAGGAAAACCTTGCCCTTATCGCAGACCAGTTTTTTGTAAGCAGCCTTGGAACAGGATTCATTTCTGACAGCGAGCAGGGTGACTTCAGAAACTTTGACATTGTGACAAATCTCCTTCTGGAAATAAACGGCGAAGAAGACATTGCAAAACTCATTAAAAAAAGCCGCGTTGCAAAAACACTGTATAAAATTACATCTTCTCAAAAACTTCAGAGCGCCGTAAAAAATACGATTATCATCAATTTTGTAATTCTGCCTCTGATTATTATTCTTTCTGGAGCAGTTTTTAATTTAGTCAGATACATTAAAACAAAGGAGGCAAAAAATGAAAAAAACTAGATTGAATTCAATTCTTGCATCAGTTTGTGCAGCTTCCTTTGTACTTTTTTTAGTCTCTTTTTGTTCAAAAGATAAAACAAAACCAAAAAGTGTAGAGTCGGCTCTTTTAAATCCTGCCTACAGCGAAAAGGTAAGTGCGGTTTTAATTCAAAGTCCGGAAGAAATTATTTCTATCAGGCAGGAAAACTCTCAGTGGGCGGCAGAAAAACAGGGCATTTATACTTACGCCGACACAAACCAGATAAAGTCACTTATAAAAAACTTAACAAAGATTCGTAAGATGTATAAAATTTCTGACAAGGCTCAGGGCCAGATTGAATTATCGCTTACCCAGGACAGTGCAAGAATCATTACAATAATCGATAACCGCGGAGTTGCCGTTGCAAAGCTTTATTTCGGTTCAACTTCAGGCCTTACTTCAAGAATCAACGTGCGCTCTGAAAAAGGCCGTAACTGTTACGAAACAGAAGATGACATAAGCCCCTACCTGAACACGGACCTTGATTTCTGGACTGTTCCTGAAATATTTTTTGCAATAAAAGAACCTTCAAATCTCAATATTGATCCGGCTTCAATTAAAACTCTGCTTGCTTTAAGACACGGAAAAATCATGTCTTCCGTTGTTCTTCCTCCAAACTCCATTAAAATCGACAGCATAATTCTCAAAGGCCAGTATAATTCAAGCCAGAAAATCGATATTTACGAATACAGCGGTCAGGATTCAAGGGAATATTTTTACATCCAGCACATTCAGGATGAGTTTATCAACAACAATGCGCTTTACGAAATAAGCCTGTGGACTTACGACCGCCTTAAAAAACTGCTGCGCCGGTAAGAATAAGACTGTTATACAAAAAATGAATCAGGCAGTTTGCCCATAAATCATTTGTTTTTTTATAGCAGACCCGTAAAATGATTCCGCAGATTAAAGCGTTCAAAAAGCCGGCAGCCCCTAAATAAAGATGCGCCAGGGCAAAAAGAAGGACACCTGCGGCTTCAAAAAAAACTTTGAATTTATTTTCAAAATAAAAAAGTAAAAATTCCGGAACAAAATAGCGGTACAGAGATTCTTCGTAAACGGAGCCTGCTGCAAGGGTAATTATGGCCAGAATCCATTCAACTGCGTTTTGGGGAATGACGCTCAGCGCCGCATTGTCTTTTAACACAAACTCCTGGATTGTTGTAAATAAAACCGAAGTGATTATTAAAAGTCCGAACGAAATTGTCAGAACAGAAACCTTTTTTATTGAATTTACATTTTCTGATACAGATGTGCCGAAGTAATTTTTGTTAAAAAAATATAAAAAAAGGGCTGCCGCAAGTGAAAAAAATACAAGGGGAGTGAGGGTAATTTTAACGTCAGCGGCCTCAGGACGGAAAATAACAGGCGGAAGAAGCAAAAATAATGCAACAATAATAAATTCTATAGCAAAAAACAGTTTTTTCATATATCATAATATTATAATTTAAATCAGGAGGAGATGCAAAAAGTGTTAGTTGCTTTAATAGTCACTGCAGCAGTTTTTTTAATTGCAGGACGCCTGATTATTGTTTTTAAAGAAAAAATCAAATTCTTTTCTACAGGTTCAGACAACGGTTTTAAATTCAGCGAAATATCTTTACTCTGGAAGCTTGCAAGGATGGGCGATATAGAAGAACCGCTCGCCCTTTATGTTTCTGTTCCAACCTTAAACAAGGCAATCAGCAATGTAATTACAGATTCAAGACGCAAGGGAATCGAAAACACGGACCGCATCCAGAACTTTCTTTCAAAACTTTATAAATTCCGCACCAAGTTGAATCTTGAACACCAGGATAAAAAAGGTCTTGATTCGACCAAATACCTGGACAAGGGACAGCGCCTGAGAATCATTTATCCGGGACACGGTGTCTTTACTTCAGAAATCCTTAACAACGGATACGAAATGGTAATCCGCCTTCCGGTTCAAAAGGGAGTTATCAAAGTTCCGAGCGAAGACTGGCTTAACCACCAGATCAGCGTTTACCTGTGGCGAAAGGGGGATGCTTCCTACGTATTTGACACACGCGTTACAAACGCAGGAATTTTTAACGGTCAGTCAGTTATTTATCTTGCACAGACAAACGAACTTTTACGCGCACAGAAGCGCCGCTCAGTCCGATGTGAATGTAACCTTAACGCCTCAATGTACTTTATAAAGTCGGAGGTCATTGATTTTAATCTTGTAGAAACAGAGCCCGGTTATAAGGTTATTCTTGAAGATGTTTCCGAGGACGGCGCGATGATCCGTGTCGGAGGAAAGGGTGTCGTAAACGCACAGATAAAAATTCAATTTATGCTCGGCGAGACATTGATTTTAATGTATGGCATTGTCCGGGCAGTTGAATACAATCCTCAGATTAACCAGTCAAGGCTTCATTTTGAATCCATCCATATCGAAGAAGACATGAAAAACGCAATTTTGAGCTTTGTTTACAATGTTCTTCCTCAGGACAAAAAGGATGTATTTGATGCTCTCAGTGCTACTGAACAGGATATGGCAGAAGACGAAACCGCTCCAAAAGAAGATGAGCCGGAAGAACTTCTGCCTCTGGATGGAGTTCCGCCGGAAGCCCCGATTAAAACGGAAGAACTGTTCTCGGCACCTAAGGCACTTAAGAAAGAAGACCTGGACGACCTTGCCGCAATCGATGTCAGTGATGAACTCTAAATAAGGAGGCATATAAAAATGAAAAAGCATTTTTTTACAGTAATTTTATTCAATTCAATTTTTTCTATGCTCTTTGCCCAGAATGCAGACGATGGACTTAAAAAATTCATCAAAGGAAATATTTCTGATAAAACTCAGGCCGTTAAAGAAAGCACAGGCTCCGAAGCAGGCCTTCTTTCTACCCGCGGAATCGATTTTGTTGTAACAAATCAGCCCGTCCTCAAAGACGACCGCGAATTAAGTGCACTCGCTGTTGCAAGTATCCTTGCACTTCCAAAAGAAGCGGACGCCCTCAGGCAGATTCCGGATTTAAATAAAAGCCTGATTGATATATTCAATATGTTCAATGACTCAACCGTCAGAATCTCGGTTCTTGATAAACTTGCAGAAATTTATGATTCAAACGATAACTCTGCAGTAGTTTTGATGAACGATTATCTTTCAAAGGCCGACGTTAAAAAAGAGCCGGGCGAAATTACAGAAAAGACAATTGTCTGCCTCGGACAGATCGGTGACAGCAATTCATTCAAGATTATTTATAACGGCTGGAAAACAGGCCGCTTTGCAAACTGGCAGGCTTCCACAGAAAATTCACTTATCCAGCTTTCTGCAACACACAAAAGCAATGTTACAAAGCTCATAACCGAGTCAAATGTAATTGAATTATCCAACTTTTTTGAATTAATCCAGAAAAATTCAAATATTTCAAAAGAATTTAAGGCAGAAATAGCCGAAAATGCACTTTCTGTAGCTATATATAATACGGAGGATTTTTCCGGAAATATGAGCGACTCAGTAAAGCTGCAGCTGAACTGTCTTAACACCATCGCAGATGCAAACTGGACGAGGGCGGCAAAACTTGCAGTACGTTTCTTTGCTCTTGCCAAAGAAGAATACCTGAAAAACATCCTGAGCGAATCTCAGTTTGTTCAGGTAATTCAGGATATTGCAAAACTCGCTTCAACTGATTCGGCTCAGACTCTTTCCGGATATCTTGCAGAAATGAACAAAAATGCTGAAAAGAATATCATTCCTGCCCGGAACGTCGTTCTGGCCGTAATTGAATCGCTCGGAGCGCTCGGTGACAAATCGGCCTTTGACAACCTTCTTTACGTAACCTATTTAAATTATCCGGAAGAAGTAAAATCCATGGCCAGAAGTTCACTTGCAAAACTCAGATGGTAGGTAACTTAAAAAAACTACTTTTTTTAATCCTTCAAAATCCAATTTTTTTAGCCGCTTCAGTATGCGCAGTTTTATTTTATTCAAACATCCTGCGCATAGAAGACAAAGAAGAATTCAAATGCCTGTTGAATGAAAAATCCATAATTGAACTCAACGGCGTTTTGTCTTCAAACCCCGCCAAAACGCTCTCAGGAGCCTATTACAGCGCCCGGATGATGGTAAGTGATGTTACATCATCATCCGGTTCAAAAGGCTCTGCAAACGGCTCTGTGTGCCTCTACGTGCCTGCAGCCCTGGTTGAAGCTCCATACCCCGGAAAGATTTATACAAAAGTCAAAACTGAATCCATCCTTTTTGAACAGGGAGCTACATTAAAACTGAAAGTCCGTTTTTTACCTGATAATCCTAATCCAAAACCCACCTTTATTGTTGAATCAGCTCAATCGGAAGGTTTTGAAAACTCCCTCAGGGGAAGGTTCTTCAGGATAAGGGCACTTTCGCGCATTCAGTTTAAACGCCTGATGTACGGCTGGAAGGGAGCAGGTGCACTTTTGCTTGCCTTATTGAGCGGCTCCCGCGAATACACGGAAGACGGGCTTTCGGACGCATTCCGGAAGGCAGGACTTTCCCACATCCTTGCACTTTCAGGAATGCATTTGAGTCTTTTTGGAGGGCTTGCTTTCTTTCTTGGGAATAAAATTGCCCGGCGTAACCTTGCAGACTTTCTCCAGCTGCTTGCGGTTTTATTTTTTGTCTGGTTTGCAGGCGTTTCTCCGTCGCTTTTCAGAAGTCTGCTAAGTTCAATCATTATGTTTGTCAATTCAAGTTTGCGCTTAAAAAGATTTAAGGGGCTTACCGTTTTATCTGCTGCGTTTTTGATTCATATAATGATTTTTCCTTCGGACATGATGTCAGTCACTTTTATGCTTTCTTACGGCGCACTTTTTGGAATTATGACGGCCGGTCAGCTTATAAAAATGCTTTTGACAAGACGGCTCTTTCCTAAACTTTCGGAGGGAATTGCCCAGTCCACCGGAGCCCAGCTTTTTACGGCGCCTGTCAGTATCAGATACTTTGGGGCCGTAATGCCTATTGGAATAATCAGCACGCTTTTTATGAGCCCGCTGATTCTGCTCTTTTTATATACGGGTCTTTTTGCAATAATAATTTGTCTTATTCTGCCTTTTCTAGAACCCTTTTTTAATGTTATTATGAATATAATTTATAAGGCGATTCAATTTACTGTTGATTTTTTTCAAATGTTTCCGCCGATTACGATAAGGAATTAGTATGTTACAGCATCCAGATTATAATTCACCGGTTGAATTAAAAAACTTTTTGGAATCCAACGGAATGGCCATGCAGAAAAAGTTTGGCCAGAACTTTCTCGTAAATGAAGACGCAAGAAAAAAACTCGTTGACGCGCTGGACGTAAATGAAAATTCAACAGTGTGGGAAGTAGGGCCTGGTCTCGGAAGCATGACCTCAATGCTTCTTGAACGCGGAGTTAACCTTACTGTATTTGAAATAGACCATGGTTTTGCCCGCCTGTTACCCCAGTTTTTTGAAGAATACGCACAAAAAGGACGCTTTACCCTGATTGAAGGAGACGTGCTTAAAACCTGGCCAAAATATGCAGAAACAAACGCTCATGCAGACCGCTTTTTTGGAAACCTTCCGTATAATGTTGCGGCAACAATTATCGCAGACACAATCAACCACGGAGTACGCTTTGACAAGGCCGTTTTTACA
The DNA here is from genome assembly GCA_016283615.1 of Treponema sp. Lineage (GTDB taxonomy): Bacteria > Spirochaetota > Spirochaetia > Treponematales > Treponemataceae > Treponema_D. The sequence goes on along the minus strand of JAEENG010000076.1, from coordinate 20,493 downwards.
GTTCAGAAAGAAGTAGGCTTAAGAATGTGCGCAAAGTGCGGCAGCGAAGACTATTCTTCATTCAGCGTTTTGTGTCAGTGGGCTTATAATGTCAAGTCCATTCTCGATCTTGCAGGCGGTAACTTCTGGCCAAAACCAAATGTTACAAGCCGTGCAGTTTTAATGACAAAACGCGATGACTTTCCGCGCTGCAAAAATCCTGAGTTTTTTATGAAAATGCTCAGACAGTTATTTTTGCAGAGACGAAAGACCATTAAAAACAACCTTTCAAAAATTGCAAACTCAGAGCAGATTGAAACAGCCCTCAAAAATGCAAATATCGCACCAAACGAAAGGGCCGAAAACCTAAATGTGGACAAACTCTTACAATTGTCCGACGAACTCATTTCAGTTATAATGTAAAAAAAATGTCTGATATAAAAAGCAATATTCAAAAAATAAAAGATTCTCTTCCAGAAAACGTAACTCTCTGCGCAGTAAGTAAATTCAATCCGGCAGAAAGTGTAATCGAGGCAATTGAAGCAGGGCAGATTGTTTTTGGAGAAAACCGTATCCAGGAAGCCTTTCCAAAATTCAATTCAATCCGCGAGCAGAACTACAGCTGTGACCTGCACATTATCGGTTCACTGCAGCGCAATAAGGTTTCAAAGGCAGTTCAAATAAGTTCAATGATCCAGTCAGTTGACCGCCTTGAATTAATCGAAGAAATCGAAAAACAGTGTGCCAAAATCAATAAGACAATCAGCATTTTATTTGAATTACATACCGCAGAAGACAGCAAGTCAGGCTTTTCTGATATAGATGAGCTTTACAAATGCGTAGAATTATTGAATTCAAATGCATTTCCGCACGTAACGCCAAAAGGTTTTATGACAATGGCTCCTTTTACGGATGACAAAACACTTGTTCAAAAAGCATTTAAAACCTGCCGGCAGACGATGGAAAAAGTTCAGAAAGAGTATCCGAACCTGAATCTGGATGTTTTATCAATGGGAATGAGCGGAGACTATAAAATCGCAATTGATGAAGGTTCAACCATGGTAAGAATCGGAACTGCAATTTTTGGAGAGCGAAAGTATTAAAATGCTTAAAAAATCTGTTTGTGTATTGTTAACAGTTTTATTTATTGCTCAAAGTGCATTCTGCGATACTGCAACCAGTTACGATGATATTGACTTTCCTCAGTGGACAAAGGATCTCCGCCGCACAGAAATTATCGCCTTTGGTTCGCTCCCGTTTGTTACTTTATGGACAACCCTGGGATACAGCCTTGCAGTAAAGGGCTCATTCCACAATCCGCTTGATAAATCAACTTCAAGTTTTACACAGTCAGAACAAAAACAAATCATGGCAATTGCCGCCGCAACAAGCATCGGACTCGGACTTTTTGACCTGACAATCAATCTGATTACACGGCAGGTTAAAAACCAGAAAAAAAAGAAGATTCCAAAAACAATTGTCGTAGTTCCATTCAGCCAGGAACTCAAGGAACAGGTTCCGCCGCCACCAAAACAGGAAGAATTTAACGAAGAAGAGTTTACCCCGGACGAAAGTCCGAAAATGGAAGAGAGTAAACCTTACCTTATCAAGGGAATGGAAAATGCCCTTTTTTAGCACCAAAGTTCCGCAGGATTACACAGACGCAGAAAGACTTGATAAATACATTGCCTCTGTAAAAAGCGAATTGAACCGCAGTAAACTCAAGGCAGGTCTTTTGTCTGTCCAGATTAACGGAAAAAAAGCAAAGTTAAGTTCAAAAGTAAATGCAAATGACGAAATAATTCTCGAGTGGGAAGACAATATTCCCCAGGACATAAAGGCAGAAGATATTCCGCTCGACATAATTTATGAAGACGACAATGTTACCGTCATAAACAAAAAACAGGGAATGGTAACTCATCCTGCTGCCGGTAACTGGGAAGGAACTCTCGTAAACGCTCTCTTGTATCACTGGGGCAAACAGACCATCGTACGGGACACAGAAAAAGACGTTCAGAGCCAGATGAATCTTTTCCGTCCGGGAATCGTACACCGCCTGGACAAAGACACAAGCGGTGTAATTATCACTGCCCGTAACCGCTGTGCAGAAGAATTTTTAATCAGCAGTTTTAAAAAGCATTCAACAATAAGTAAAATCTATATTGCAATCTGCAAGGGCCACCCTAAACAAAACGAAGGAATTATCAGAACCTATATCCGGCGCGACTTGCACGACAGAAAAAAGTTTGCAGTCTGCGACGAAAATCAGGGCGGAAAGCTTGCAATCAGTAAATACAAGGTTGTTGCAGCTTACGGCCCTTACAGCCTGATAAAGGTCAAAATCTACACCGGCCGCACCCACCAGATTCGGGTTCATTTAAAGTCGATCGGATGTCCGATTCTTGGAGACCCGATTTACAGCAAAACCGATAAGAATTCAATTTTTTACGGTGCAACATTGATGCTCCACGCATATAAACTGAAAATCCGCCTTCCTGACAGCGAAAACCGTTACGCAGAATTTAAGGCAAAGGTCCCGCTTCGTTTTAAAAAGGTAATCAAAACTCTCCACGATAAGTTTGGAATTCCACAGAATGTGGCGGATAACATGCAGAAAGTAAAGGAATTAAAAAATGAGCGGTAATGTTATAATTCAGGTTATAAAAGAACCGTCTCAAGACTTTCCTTTTGTGGTAATAAATAAGCCTAAAGGACTTGCGTCAGCGCCCCTCACAGAAGGAGAGGACTGCGCCCTGACACAGGCTATAAATCTTTTTCCTCAAATTAAAAATGTAACAGGTAAAAAAGCTGTTGAATACGGTCTTGTCCACAGAATCGACACTGCAACGAGCGGCATTCTTTTGATTGCAACTGAACAGGAAGCCTACGACAAACTCCTTGCAGACCAGAAAGAGGGTAAGTTCATAAAAACATACACGGCAACAGTTTACAACGCCCAGAATAAAAATATAAAAACAGTGATTCAATCACGGTTCCGGCCGTTCGGGCCAAAGGGCTCGATGGTTAAACCTGTTTTTGAAGACGGAACAACTTCTGATTTAAAAAAATGCGGTCCAAAGCTTTACACGACTAAAATTGAAATTTCAGGCACAAAGGCTGTATGTTCAATTACAGAAGGTTACCGCCATCAGGTCCGCGCGCATCTTGCTTATCTTGGCTGTCCTGTGGTGGGGGACCGTCTTTATAATCCGCATTATCAGGGCGAAGAAAACATGCTTTTTGAAGCAGCAAAAATTGAATTTACAAATCCAGTTACAGGGAAAATCGTTACTATAAGTCTGTAAATTTGAATAATACTAGTGCGCCTCTGATTGACACAAGAGCGTTATTTTTCTAAAATATAGTAAATCAAGCCCGGGTGGCGGAATTGGCAGACGCGCTAGGTTCAGGTCCTAGTGTTCGCAAGGACATAGGGGTTCAAGTCCCCTTCCGGGCACTTTTATAAATTATTTCCCACCCAGAAAAACATAATAATCACAACAAGTACCAGACTAAATCCAACAACAAGATAAATCCAGCCGGGTAAAGAATCATCACCGTTTGAGTATGAAGATTTTGCTTTTGAACTAAAACCTGATGAGTTAGCGCCAAAAATTGACCATTTTTTTGATTTTGATTTTTTAGCGCGTGCATAATCCGGATTTGAATCATGACTTCCATTTACGGCATAACCGCAGGTAGGGCAGCCGCGGGCAAACTTTGACGGAGAACCGGTTGTTCCGCATTGAGGGCAGCGTACAGAAGAGAAAAAGCGTCCGCAGTGCCTGCACATTTTTGCATCGCGCGGAACTTCGGCACCGCAGTTTTCGCAAAAGAATTTAGCCTGTTTTGGAGAAGAAGGCGTCATGCTGATTGAAAGAGCTCCAGTAAAAGAGTTTGAGAATTCGATTTAACAACAGCGGGAGCCTTTTTTATTGAATCCTGGATTTTGAGAGTTCCGATATTGATTTTTGTTCCGACAGAAAGATTTTTTGTCAAATCTACAATGTCTGGTTCAAATTCAAAAGTCTGGCCGTTAAAGTTTTTTGTATTTCCGCTGACAAGAATGCCTGTAAGCGGGTTTGTAAACATATAACTGCAGTAAGTAACACCCTGATTATCTTCTTCGATGATTTCTTCTTCAGGCTCTTCAGGATAGGGCGGACGAAGTGCAAATTTTGCAATATCGTCCTGCTGGGGTTTACCTTCTTCGTCAACGAGTTTACCGCTGTAAATGTCAATTTCTTTGGTAAGGATTTTTCTAAGCTTGTCGAGGCCGTCAACATCAACGGCTTCAAACCAGCCGCGTACTTTTAGTGCTTCTGCTTTTTTAAGTTCTTCTTCATCGAGAGTACCGTCCGTATAAAGTACAACTTCCGGGCGGTAACCGCTGAATGCTGTTTCTGCAAACTGAGTAAGGGTTTTCCAGTGACGAGGATAATCTTTTGTACTTACGACGATTAAATGCGGTGCGATTTCTTCGATATTGTCCAGGGCCTTCAAAAGCCATTTGTAAACAATAACATCGTAACCGGCAGTTTCCAAAACCTGAGAAATATTTGTAATGGCAAGTTCGTCGTCTGCAATAAGTAATGCTTTCATTTTACAAATCCACTATTCAGTTCCGAGGTTAGTTACGGAGTAGTCGTAAATCTGCCAGATTCCGTCACGCTGTTTAACTTTGTAAACATAGCTCTTAACCTGACGGAAGTTCGGATATTTGAACCACTGCGTTACTTTTACAGTTCCGTCTGTCTGTGAATATGAAGTGTTTTCGATTATAAATCTTTCAGGAACTGCAACGATGTCATAATCAATGCGGTTCTGCATAAGGTCAGATTTGTAGTTTTCAAGCATGCGTGCCCTTTCATCCGGGCTTGAATTATCGTAGCGGCGTTTCTGGTCAGCGTTACGGAGCATCATTTCCTGAACATCCATATAGAGGAAGTACTGATCCCAGAGAGATTTCTGGCGGGCAATGATTGTCTGTTCAACAACCTTGTCCGGGCTAATGCTTTCCGGTTTTAAAAGAGAGGCTGTCTTTTTTTCTACAGGGAGCATTGAAGAAGCAACTGCGTATGGAGCAGGGCGGATTTCCAGGCTCAATCTGTTAGAATCAATGCTTGTGTATTTTGATTTATACAATTCCGGGTAGAATTTAAGTTCAAGATAATAAATTGAAGGTTCATCAAATTTGATGTAGTCCTTTACGTTTTCTACAAAGGAATAGGCTTCTCCCGGTTCAATTGAAAGTTCACGGAAGTAAACTGTCTGGTTTGTAGAGCGTTTGATTATAAGGTTCTGTGTTGAAGGAAGTTCTGTGTTTTTGATTGTGTGTGCAACAAAATCAAGACTGAACATTCTGTCGTCAGCAAGCTTAAAACGGAGGGTTTCGTTTCCTGTATTTACGATGGAAACACTTACGTAAATCGGATTATCTTCTGTCATGTCAGGATAATACATGGTTCTGTCATAATACTTGATATTGACAGCAGCCTTTGAATAATCCTGGGCGGCATTCACTCTTGAACTCTGTGCAGCAGTTAACTGTGCAAACAAACCAAAAATTGCTATAATACAAATAAGACTTCGTTTCAAAACATTGTCTCCTTTTACTTTTTATATTATCGGATACTTTTAATGAAATCATTATTAACAAATTCTGTTGCAGGCCTTTTAAACGGCTGGGACGACTTTGCCCAAGCAGTTAAAGACATAACACAGTCTGCGGACTTTCCCAAAAACATAGAAGGTCTTCAGGGGGCAGGTGTTCCTTTTTTTGCAGCAAGCTGTATCGACCAGGCAAGAAACAAAATTTTACAGTCAATTCAGTATAACGCAACAGGCCGTTATTCTCAAGGAGACAAAACCTCTGGGGGCGTTGATTCTACGGCACTGGACTTTGTTTTTGTTGTTCCTGACGAACGCTATGCACTTGAATTATGCTCGGATCTTAAAACAGCATTTGATGACCAGGTTGAATTATCAATTATGCCGTGGTGGGGACTTGTTCCATACCGTGCAGCAAATCCGGGAAGTGCAGTTTTTGGCCGGCGCGCAGGCTTTCTTGCAAAACTTGCCTACCAGAAAAGACAGTTAAATGCTTCTACAAAACCGCGCATTTTTATCGTCTGCCAGCGTGCATTCCAAGCGACAGTTCCAAGCCCAGACTATATGCGTTCCCTCATTTTCAGCATTTTTAAAGGCCAGGAAACAGATCCTCAGGAGATTGCAGAAAAACTTACCCGGCTCGGCTATACAAGGGTTCCGCGCGTTACAGTTTCAGGCGAATTTACCTTACGCGGTGAAGTTCTGGACATCTTTATGAGTTCGGCAGAACTTGCCCACCGTATAGTTTTTGATTTTGACACAATTACAAGCATAAAAACTTTTAACCCGGAAACTCAGTCCACAATCGACACGGTTGATAATCTTTTAATTTATCCGATGAAAGAAATCATCTGGAATGATGAATTAATCACCCGTTTTGAAAAAACAACCGAATTCGACAGCCATCTTGAACTTACAGACGAAGCTAAAAAACGCAAGGACAAAATGGTTTCGGATTTAAGGCAGTTCGGGCAGACAGAAGGCGAGGAACTTATTTATCCGGTCCTTTTTGATGAATTATACACGGTTCTCGATTATCTGAGTGAAGATTCAATGGTCTTTTATTTTGACTGGGACAGGCTCTGCAACGCACAGGACAGTTTTAACCGTGAGTTTTCAGGAATGTACCGTCAGGCGCGCCAGGAATTTCCTGCAGTTGAAGTAAGCCAGATGCTTCTGCCATTTGACGACGTTGTAAATATTCATCAAAAATCAGTTAAATTCCGCACTCTTCACCAGAATCAGGAAGAGGAGCAGGATAAAAACACTGATATCAAAATTGAATGCGGACCTGGAAAAAGTTTTTTTGGAAATATCAATTATTTAAAAGATGAATTGAATAATTTAATTAATCAGAACTGGAATGTTGTAATTTTTGCAGACAACCCGAACCAGTCAGTGCGCATCAAGGAAATTTTATCTGATTTTGAATTAAAAATTCTTCCGTATCCGATCAGCGGCGGTTTTGCAATAGAAAATACTAGGACCCTCATAATTCAGGAAAATGAAATTTTTGGAAGACGAAAGCACGTTCCAAAATCCCTCGGCAAGGTAAAAAGCCAGGCCATCGACACCTTTGTTGAATTAAACGAAGGTGACTTTGTAGTTCATGTAAATTACGGAATCGGTCAGTTTAAGGGAATCCAGCGTGTCAAAGCGATGGGAAACGAACGCGACTACATCAAACTCGAATACGCAGATGAAGACGTAGTTTTTGTACCGATTGAACAGGTTAACCTTATCCAGCGCTATATCGGAAACGAGGGCGAAAAACCTCATCTGGACCGTCTCGGTTCAAAAGCGTGGGAAAACCGCAAAAACAAGGTTAAAAAGGCCGTCGAAGACCTGGCACAAAAACTTATTTCCCTGTACAGCCGCCGTCAGGCAAGCCGAGGTTTTCCGTTTCCCAAAGACAGTGAATGGCAGGCCGCTTTTGAAGCAAGCTTTCCTTACGAAGACACACCGGACCAGTACACGGTCAGCAAAGAAATAAAGGACGATATGGAACTGCCGGTTCCGATGGACCGCCTTGTCTGCGGAGACGTCGGTTACGGAAAGACCGAAATTGCCATGCGCGCAGCCTTTAAGGCAGTTATGGGAGGCAAACAGGTTGCATTCCTTGCGCCGACAACAATTCTTGCAGAACAGCATTACGAAACCTGTGTTGAGCGCTTTAAAAACTTTCCGGTAAAAATCGCCCAGATGAGCCGTTTTATTCCGCCAAAAGAACAGAAAAAAATACTTGAAGAACTCAAAAAAGGAACTGTAGACATCCTTGTCGGCACACACCGCATAATCCAGAAAGACGTTGAATTCCGCGATCTGGGACTGATGATAGTCGACGAAGAGCAGAGATTCGGCGTAAAGGACAAGGAACGGCTAAAAAACTTAAAGGCAAACATCGACTGTCTTGCAATGAGTGCCACACCGATTCCGCGTACTCTCCATATGAGCCTCTTAAAAATCCGGGACATGTCTCTTTTGACAACTCCTCCTCAAAGCCGTAAACCGATCGAAACAATCGTCGACGAATACACGGACGAGCGCGTTGTAAAGGCAATCCGCCAGGAAGTTGAGCGCGGCGGACAGGTATTCTATCTTCATAACAGGGTTGAGTCCCTCGAAGAAGTGCGCCACCATCTGCAGCAGATCCTTCCGGAAATGCTGATTGACGTTGCACACGGCCAGATGAGCGTTGATGAACTTGATGATATTTTCCGCAGATTTAAAATGGGCGGCTTTCATATTTTAATTGCAACGACAATTATCGAAAACGGAATCGATATTCCAAACGTAAACACAATTATCATTGACCGTGCCGACATGTACGGTGTAAGCCAGCTGTATCAGTTACGAGGACGTGTTGGCCGGAGTGATAAAAAAGCCTACGCATACCTTTTGTATCCGGAAAACAAAGTCCTCAGCGAAGTTGCAATGAAGCGCCTCCAGGTTATTTCTGACTTTACCGAGCTTGGTTCGGGCTTTAAGATTGCGATGAAGGATATGGAAATCCGTGGAGCCGGAAACTTACTCGGCCGCGACCAGAGCGGCGACGTTTATTCAGTGGGATTTGATCTGTACGTTAAACTTTTGAATGAGGCAGTTGAACAGCTTACTAATTCAAAAAATTATCAGGAAAACAACGAAGTCCTCATGGAACTCGAATACTCAGGCTTTATTCCAGACACATATGTTTCTAACCTTCAGATTAAGATGGAAATCTACAAGAAAATTGCTTCGATTCAGACAAAAGAAGAACTCGATTCAATGTATTATGAACTTGAAGACCGCTTTGGCCCGATTCCGGACGAAGTATACAGCCTCTTGAGCCTTGCAGAAGTCAGAATCATTGCAAGAAAACTGAGTATTTCTTCGATTAAGGAAAAGCAGGGCATCATCCAGGTTGAATTCAGCAGGGTGAGCGACATAAAGGTTGACCGCGTCCTGAAACTGATTAAAGAAACAAACGGAAAGGTAAAACCGGATCCTGCCCGTCCAAACTTTATTTTAATGAGCGTCGGCAAAATCGGCCTCAAGGAAAAAAGCGAGTTTATCCGCGAAAAGCTCGAATCAATGGCATAATGTAACCTGTTCAGGCTCGGCCCGTGGCGGGGGCAGGCTTTTTTTACGAGCCCATCTGGATTTCGTTGCAGAGCGCTTCGTACAAAATTGCCTTGTCGCGGTTTGATTCCCTTATATTATTGGCAAGTCTTCTTGCAAGAACCGCCAGAACCCTGTACCCGAGAATCGGCTCCTTATCACAGATTTGAAGGAACTTTTTACCTGACAGAGTCAGAGTAGTGCATTCAGTTTTTGCGCTTACGGTTGCCGAGCGTGTATCGTTGGAAATTATTGCAGTTTCGCCAAAGAAGATGTTTTGTTCAGAGTTGAGTGTTGCAAGGGCAATTACGTCTCCTGCAGGAGTTCCGCGGGTAATCAATACCGAGCCGCTGTACAAAATGTAAAACTGATCTCCAGTTTCGCCTTCTTTAATTATAGTCTGGCCGGCACCGAATTTTTCGATGCTCAGGTTATCGTAAACCGCTTTGAGGATACGGACATCTTCATCCTTTGTGATGTCAAAATCCGCAAATAATTGAATTTTTACAAGCTTAGGAAGTACCTTTTCAAACGAATCCATTCTATTCCTCCCGCTCTCCGCTAGCGATATTTTTGCCCCTTACAAAGATTGCCCTTGCATTTTTTGGAACGACAAAGTCACCCGGCGGACTGAATACAGGTTCGTTGCTCACAAGGCTTTTTACCTTCTGAAGGCTTCCGAGGACTGCATTCAAATTAGGGTTTTTCTGAGCTTCGCGGATTGCTTCCATCCGTCTCAGGTGGAAGTTCCCCGAATTCAATAAAAGACCGACCAGAATGCCGTTTTTTGAACGTAGTTTTGCCTGATGCTCCTTTAATTCATTATAAGTTTTTCCGACAAAGCTCTGGGGGATGTTTCCAATCAGAATTCCTGAATCACTGTCGTCGCTGATTAAAGCGCGGATAACGTTGCTGTATCCCATTCCGCTTGAGGCAGTTGCAAGGAGGCGTCTTTCGTATTCCTGGCTCAGGATGATTTCGTCACAGTGTGCCATTTTTAAGTGTTTTTCAAATTTTTCGCTCATAAGTTCTGCGGCAACATAAATTCCGCGGTTCAGGCTTTCGATTGTGAGGACTGCAAGTACAGTTCTTGAATCTATCTCCAGAGGCGAGTAGGGTTTTGACTTGTCACAGATGACAAGGGCGCGTTTTGCAGAGTGAATATAGGCACGGTTTAAGGTCGCTTCGTCTGTAAAGTCACCGGCAACATAATTCAATTCCTTGAACTTTTTCTGACTTCGGATCTGTTCCATCTGCTCAGGTGCTTCATTGATGCAGACAATCATATCGGGAGTCAAATCAGAGTTTGACAAAAGAACATTGTCGAGGATGTTTTCAAAACCGGCTCTCCAGCCGCAAAGCAAAAAGTGACCTTCCATTTTATTCAATTTTTTTAACCCCTTATCGTTTTTCATCTGGATATCAACAAAGATGGATGCAATTTTAGCCGTGATACAGCCAAAAAGCACAAGACCTGTCATAAGCATGGTCCAGCCGGCAGCGCGTCCGGGCAGAGACTCACAGACATATTCAAAATAGTTTGCAAAAACCGCAACGCACATAAACCAGAATGTATCGAATTTTGATACGATTCCGCTGCCTGTTTTGGTCTCAACGTGGTAAACCACAACGCAGGCCGCTGCAATCAGGACCACAATTCCAAGCAGAATGTTGGTCAGAGGATCATGGAGTGCAAGCTTTATGCGCCTGAAAACCGAAGTTTTTTTAGCCTTAGTTTTATTCTTCATCTAAAAAAACTCCCTTACTGGTTTGCGCAGATTAAAATTGATTTTGCCTTTGAAGGAATTACAAAGTCGTCCGGCGGTGTAAGGAAAGGCGTATTATTTTCGTTGAGCAGAAGCCCCACCAGAACCTGATCTTCTTTTTTACACACATAATCCATAAGTTCTTTGTAGGTTTTTCCTTCGTAATGGTCAGGAAGATTATCGATAATGATTCCGGACTCGGCATCGTTACCGATTAATGATTTAATAACGTTGCTGTATCCCATTCCGCTCGATGCAGTTGCAAGAAGGGAGTGTTCATAATCCTGAGTCATAAGAATTTCATCACAGTGTGCAAGTTCAAGATGCTCGCGGAATTTTTTATTCAATATTTCTGCGGCGATGTATGCTTTAGGATTTAGGTTTTTAATCGCAAGAACAGCAAGAACAGTCTGGCTGTCAACTTCAAGGTCGGTGCGTGGCTTAGACTGATCTGAAATTACAAGAACGCGTTCTGCCTTTTCGATACGGGCGCGTTTAAGGGTAGGGGCATCTGCAAAATCACCTGCGATGTAGTTTACGTCTTTGAATTCAATCTGGGAACGAAGCTGTTCAATCTGTTCGGATGGAGCTTCACTTACAAGAACAATCATGTCAGAAGCAATATCAGGATTGGACTGCATTACAGCACTTAAAATCTTGTCAAAACCGGCTCTCCAGCCGCAAATAATAAAATGTCCTTTCATTTTTCTAAGTTTTTTTAACCCCTTGTTTCCTTTCATTAAGATGTTCATGAAGCCGGATGTGATTTTACCGGTAATAAAACTGAATACAATCATTCCAAAGAGCAGGAGGACAAGCGATGCCATCCGCCCTGGAACAGATTTAACATAATAGTCAAAGTAGGCGGCAGAAACTGCAACAATAGTGTGCCAGACTGCGTCAAACCAGCCTGTAATGCCGCTGTCAGTTTGAGTTTCCGTAACTTTTACGATGTAGGTGGCCGCACAGATGGAAATGACGATTACAATACCGATGTAGGTAAAAGGGTTTGTAAAAGCCCTCTTTAATTTTTTGATGAACCGCCGGCTGCGCTGCTGGAACTTAAGATTATTTTTACCCATTGTTAACAAAAATGTTATATTATTTTTAAGAAATTGTCGACACCACTGTTTGCAATTGCTTTAATTGTATATATTTGCTAAAATTATTGTATGTCACAATCAGAAAATTCAACCCGGATTACAGTTAACGACGATGAAGAAATCTCGTTGATTGACCTTTTTGCTGTTCTCTTAAAATATAAATTCATGATTATCGGAATTACGGCTTTTGCAATGATTTTTGCAGTTGTAATTTCAATTATTTCGCTTATCCTTCCGCCGGAAAAGTCATTTTTGCCTAATGAATACACACCAAAGGCACTCATGCTTATCAATGATTCTTCTTCAAGCGGCGGCTCACTTTCTTCAATGCTTTCTTCAAGCGGGCTCGGCTCACTGGCATCTCTTGCCGGAATCGGTGCAAGCGGAGGCTCAACTTACAGTTCACTTGCAACTTATTTTGCAACCACAAATACATTCCTTGACTCAATCGTTGATGAATTCAAACTTATCGAAAAATGGGAAATTGAAAAATCACCGCGCGCAAACAGCCGCAAACAGCTCAAAAAAGTGCTTGCTGCAGATTTTGACGATGATTCCGGCGTATTTTCAATCAGTTTTACAGACATCGACCCGGACTTTGCAAAGTCAGTTGTAAACTACGCAGTTAAACTTATGGAAAACATGTTCCTGGATCTTGGAATCGACAAAAACCTTCTCGAAAAAAAGAACCTTGAACAAAACATCACAAACACAAAGGACGAAATTCTCCGCCTCCAGAGACGTACAAAACAGCTCGAGTCTTCAGTTTCTTACGGAGCATCTGCTTCAAACATTCCGGAAATTATGACGGAAACCCAGATGGTAAAACTTGAACTTGAAGCCCAGCAGCAGGTTTATACTCAGCTCAAAACCCAGCAGGAACTTTTAAAAATCAAAATGGCTTCTGACACTCCGGTATTCCAGATTATTGAAGAAGCGGAAGTTCCAGACCAGAAATCAGGTCCAAGCCGCGGAAAACTCTGTATCATTATTACTTTTGCAGGATTCTTTATATCTATATTTCTGGCATTTGCGTTAAATGCAGTTCAAAACATCAAAAACGACCAGGAAGCAATGCAAAAAATCAAATCCGGATGGAAAAATGAAAATAAATAAATTTATCGCAGTCATTTTAACAAGTTTTTTTACAGCACAGGCAGTTTTTCCGCAGGCCGCTGTCTCTGCATATATCAACGAAGCAAAAGCCAAGGCTTCTCTTGCTCAGAGCGCAAAGGAACAGATTTCAGAAGAAAAATCTACTGGTTTGCTGAATAATGCCCAGCTTGCAATGAGTAGTGCAGACTACCTCGTAACTCCGGGTGACATTTATTCACTTGCATACGCGGCGGGAACAAACGCAATTCAATATACAATTTCTGTGGACACAACATATAAAGTTCGTGTTGCAAACCTTGGTATCCTCGATGTTAAAGGCAAAACATTCCTTCAGTTCAAACAGCAGGTTGAACTTCTGGTTACCAAAAACTACCCGATGAGCGGAGTTCAGTTTGTTCTTGTAACACCTGCAAACTTTAAGGTAATGATCAAGGGCGAAGTTAAATTCACCACAGAAAAAAGCGCCTGGGCTTTAACCCGTCTTTCAAACATTCTTGACCAGGACACCCTCACAGCCTATTCATCAACACGCGATGTTCTGATTACTTCTGCAGACGGCCAGAAAAACAAATACGACCTCTTTAAGTCAATCCGCCTCGGAGATCAGAGCCAGGACCCATACCTGAGACCTGGTGACACAATCGAAATCAACCGCTGTACAAAAAAAGTGCAGGTGACTGGTGCTGTAGAACGCCCTGGAACTTACGAACTTTTTGATGGCGAAAACCTGCAGGCCCTCATTACATTGTACGGAAACGGTCTTGCACCTCTTGCAGATACATCCCGCATCGAACTTTACAGAAAACTCGACAACTCAAAAAAGACAGCAGATGCAGGCAAAAAAATCTACCTCAAAACATCAGATGTAGAAAATGACTATCCGCTTATCAATTACGATACAGTCTTTATCGCCTCTTACCAGGAATTGATGCCTATACTCTTTATTGAAGGTGCAGTTAACGGTGAACAGACAGAACAGGAAAATAATTCACTTTCAGTTGCAAATACATCAAAATTAACCTTGACTTTTAACAACGGCGAAGACTACGCATTCTTTTTGAGAAAAAACAAGCAGATTTTTATGCCGGAAAGTGACTTAAAGAACGCTTATGTTCTTCGTGACGGCGAAAGCATTCCGATGAATATTGAACCGATGCTTTACGATGCAACCTATTATTCAAATGTACAGATTGACCCGAATGATACCCTCATAATTCCGTTCAAGCAGTATTTTGTAACAGTATCAGGGGCTGTCGCAAAACCAGGCCGCTATCCGTACATTCCTGACAGAACTTACGATTACTACGTAGGTCTTGCAGGCGGTTTCCTAAAGGAAAAAAACACCGGAAACCGTGTAACAATCACAAACATTGCGGGCAAAAAGCTTTCCAAGGCAGACTTTATCACACCGGAAACGAACATCGAAGCAAAATCGAATTCATTTTTGTATCACTTTAACCTGATTGCTCCGGTAGTCACAACACTTCTGTCGGTTGTAACAACCTCAATCCTCGTTTATAACCAGATTAAATAATAATTAATCGGGCAGGGGCGGGGCAGACCCGCTCTTATAGCCTTGCTTCAGGATTTTAAATAACAGCGCAGACATAAAAAAAGCCCTGTACAGTCCGTAAAAACTACGTAGTGCACAGGGCATTTTTGTAACTGTTTAATTACAGTCCGAATTTATAAGTTGCACTTAAGCTGAGCATGATGATTGACTTGTTGAGTTTAAGGCTGTTGTATTCTTCTTCAAGATATTTAGCATACATACCGCCGAAAGTCAGTTTAAGGTTATCAACCGGGCTTACTTCTGCACCTGCACCAAAACTTACGCAGTCAAGAACCGGTGAGAAAACGTTATTGTATTCATCATTGTAACCCTGTTTTGAATAACCGATACCGCCAGAAACGAGAACTTTCTTATTGATTGCATAATCAGCACCGCCGTAGATTTCCCATGAGTCATCGTAGTCGGCATTTGTTGAAGAAAGAGCGCTTCCCATGTCGGCCTGTTTGTTAAAGTAATAGTTAAAAGATGAACTTACATAGAGTGCGTCAGTAAATTTGTATCCGGCACCAAAGTTGAATTCCGGTGAAATGTCTGTATCGAATTTATTTCCGCTTTTAATACCTTTTGATGCGAGTAAAGCCTGAGCAGTAGCATTTCCGGTGATTGAATCAAATTCTGTTTCCATCTTTGTAACTGTTTTGTACTGGAATGCAAGGTCGAGGTTTTCAACAGGTCTCCAGTTTACGCCGAAAATTCCGCCGACACCAAAGCCTGATGCATCATAGCCGATTTTGCCCATAGCAGATGTTATTTCCATTGACTGTTCAGATTCAAGAAGACGAACAGCACCGGAAAGAGAAACCTTGTCATTTATAGCATATGAAAAACCAAGATTCTGTCCAAAAGTTACTGAATAAATATTAAGTGGTTTTGCAGTAGCTAAGGCTGGATTTAAACCAGCCAATACAACACTTCCATCCTTGTATTCAAGGGAACCGCCGCCGGCTGCAACCTGGAATGTTCCAAAGAAGCCCAGTTTTCCGTGCTTGTAAACAACTTCTGCGTTAGGGAAGAGAAATACCGGTTTTTCGTCCTTGTATTCTGTTCCAGCCATTTCGTGTGAATATGTTTTAAAAATAAACTGATCACCGGCTTCGATGTAAAGACCGTCTGCCATAAATGCTGTTCCTGCAATATTGTAAAGAGCAGCTTCAGGACGTTCTGATTCTGTGTTGCGGCTTGGGTTTCTGATATAACCAACGCTCAAGTTTGTTTTTGCATCGATTCCGCCGGCAAAAACCTGCGAAGCCAACAAAGCGCCAAAAAGGCCTGTAGCAATAAAAGATTTTTTCATTAAAGTACTCCCGGAAACATTAGTTTCCTATTTATATTGACATTTTAACATTATTTGTCAAACTGTTCAAGATAAGAATACAACACCGCAAACCACCACGCCTGGAACAAAGTCACGTCCACCGCCTAAACAAGCCGAGCTTACGGGCAATCTTTATCCCTCATTTACTTCTTATAATGTATATTCTGTCTACCTGTAGATATATAATTAACACCTACCTCATCCCTTGACCGCCTTCCCCCTTACAGAATCTCTTCCATCGTACAGTTAATTTTACAGTAACGTTTACAGTAACCTTTGGAGTAACCGAACTTGTTGTCTTTGAATTATTTATAGAAGAATTCTCTTTAAGATAATATCGCTACTTTTTTCATTTATCGCTACTTTTATGTTATATATTTATGATTCATATTTTATTCCAAAATAATCCATTGTAGATTTCATAGCATCCTGGCCTGTTAAACAGGTATCACGCAAGTAACCGCGTTCATACTTCCAGTTCTTTATGCCCCGGTTGTAAAAAATTTTGAGTTCTTCAGTAATTATAAATGGAACAATGTTATGCTTGAGGCATTCCTTAAACATAATTAATCTGCCAACACGGCCGTTTCCATCCTGAAACGGGTGAATTGATTCGAACCGTACATGAAAATCCAGAATATCATCAAAAGTGATTTTTGATTTGGAATTATATTCTTTAATAAGCGCCTTGATTGCAGATGGAACTTCCGCAGGTTTTGCAGTTTCACTTCCCCCTACTTCATTTTCCAATTGCTTATATTCTCCAACCCTGAACCAGGATTTCTGGCTGTCTGTAGTTCCGGATTTCAAAATATAATGGAGCTGTTTGATAAAGCTTTCCGAAAGTTTTGAATGAGCACCTTCAATGATAAGGTCAATGCAGCGGAAATGATTTACAGTTTCAATAATATCATCAACCTTGACAGCCTTATCCGTAACACCAAGAGTTTTTGTTTCAAAGATATAGCGGGTTTGATCGTGAGTAAGCTTAGAGCCTTCAATATGGTTGGAATTATAAGTGAGGTCAATCTGGATTTTATGATAGATTCCACCTTTAAGGGCGGCATCCTTCTCGCGCTTGAGAAATGTTAAAAGGGTTTCTTCTGTTTTTGAATGACGTGGCTTTCGATCAGGCTTTTTTGCCGTTGAAGGAATCTTCCAGGTTTTGCCTTCAAGAAGCGCACCTTCTACCCTGCCCTGAGCACAATAATTTCGTGCACTGCGTTCGCTGATTTGCCATGACTGAGCTGCTTCTTCTACAAGGATATACTGAACCTTACTCATAGGAAATATTATAGCATGTTATCGGCAAAATATAAAGGGAATAAGACAGAATCTGCAAGGTTTTATTTTGCCGATAGAATTGAATTAACAGGATTATTACTTTCCTTTCTTACTCGTTAATTACATTAATCTGGCAGAGCTTCATAGCAGAGAGTGCTGTTATATGACTTTCCGGAGTTACGCAGGCACAGCAGCTGGCATCAACCATAATCTTTACTTCTGGCAGTTTTGCTTTAAGAATGAATGCATTGCTGATAACACAGATTCCGGTGCAAAGACCTATAAGCTCAATTTCTTCAAGGTCGCTTAAAGTTGCAACATAGTCAGCAAGGTCCATTGAACCAAACGATGGCTTATCAAAAATACGGCTTTCCCCTACTTCCAGTTTATTCGAAATCTGCCAGCCGTCACTTCCTTCTACACAGTGTAGAACCGGAAGATTCTTTCCTTCCTGAGTTTCAAGATAATTGCTCTGGTGAGTGTCGCGTGTGAAAACGACAGTTTCGCCAGCAGCACGGGCACTGGCGATTTTCTTTGCAACATTGGGTACGATTGCAATAGCTTCTTTTGTTCCAAGCGAACCGTCTATAAAATCATTCTGCATGTCGATTACGATTAATAGTTTCATTTTATTTGTCTCCTATTTTTATATTTATTTTTTAATGATTATAACTCTATCAGTTCTGTACATTCCTTTCTGAGTCAGGATGATAAAAGGAATTTCCAGACAGTTTGCCTCTCCGTAGTCAAAGACGGGGATAGAAAAATTTTGACCACCTTTACCTTCAAAATATGCGGTTTCAATTTCTGGAATCAGATTTTTGCTGAGTAAAATTCTGCATTTTGCAGAGGACAAGATTGCAGCTGCAAATTTCTCTCCTTCACTGTCAGAACCTACAGAATCAGAAATCGAATCATTTTGTCCTAAAAGGAACGGAATAAAACATTTTTTCCCGGCAACTGTAGGTAAGAAAGATTTTTCAGTTTCATCTGTTGTTTTTGGATCAATTTCAAAAGTAAACTCAGCCCCTACTTCCAGTTCTGTATTTACAGGCTTTATTGATGTATTCGGTGGCAGTTCTCCAATTTCGTCTTCATCAAAATCCTTGAAAATCTCTTCAGGATCTTCATCAGCCATTGCAAAAAGCAGCTTAGATAAAGTCACTTTGTAGTACATATGATATTTGCCGTTCTTAAAAGAAACCGACTGAACATAATCAACACAGGATGTAAAGACAAGACAAATTAAGAGTAAAGAAAATAAACTTACAATTTTTCTCATGTGAACCTCCTTATATAGACTAATAGCCCGTTTCGTTTGGCATACTATATCTCTAATTATTTAATATTTCCCAATGTCCGTTTTTATCTGCACCAATTCTTTCTATGATTTTCTGGCTTTGCAGCTTCTTCATGTTTTCATTTATACTCTTTCGAGTAATGCCAATAATCTCAGCTAATTCCTCTTGTGTAGCAAACGGATTCTTTTTTATTTCTTCAAGGATCTTTTTCTGATTTGCAGTTAATTTTACAGTAACGTTTACAGTCACCTTTGGAGTAACCTCATTTGCTGTCTTTGCATTATACTTAATATGACAGTAACGATTTTTAAGTTCATTATGTTCGCCAAGAAGTAAATTACGAAAGAACTTCTCCAGATACTCTGTATTCATGTAAATACCTTTATTCATATTAGTATAATTTGCACGAACAAGAGCATTTCTGAAATACCAGCTGTTCTTTTCAAAAGGGTCATTGTTTACTTCAAAACCAAGAGAGTTCAAATATTTAATTGTGAATACAGCAGTTGTTCTGGTATTACCTTCTCCAAAAGGATGAATCTGCCAGACGTTTGCAATAAATCGGGTAAGATGTTTTACAGCCTCCTCTTTTGAAAGCTTTGAATAATCAAATAATTTTTCCTGACCAAAATCATATTCCAAAGTCTGACGAATCATATCGGCATTTGCATATAATACTGATTCACCATCTAAAACCCACTCACGTTTGGAGATATTATAATCTCGGAATCTTCCAGCCTTTACCTTGTAGAATACTCCAGTAAATAAGCGTTTATGAATAGAAAGCAACAAATCAGGAGTAAAGCTGAAAGTCTTTTCGGCCAAGATTTCACGGATACGGACAGAAACTTTATCAGCTTCTTCTGCATCATTTTCATCCTCCGTTCTACCCTGGCGAGTTTCATAATAGGAATCAATAAGCTGCTTAGCCTCTTTAATAGTGATCTCACCATCAATGTTACGCTTTGCAGTTTCATACAGATATTTAGAAGGAGTAAGTCCATCTACCTGCTGCAAGCCTATAGCAGTCTGCCAGAGCTTTCCATTTTCCTGTTTTTCTGGTTCACTCTGGAGGATGTATGAATCAAAATCGATTTCAAATGGGTTTGTTTTATCTTCTTTCATAGTTTTAATTTTTTTTTCCTCTTCTTTACGGATTGCGGTGATTTTAATTTTTTTCCTCGCATAATTCCTTATGTTATATATTTATGATTCATATTTTATTCCAAAATAATCCAGTGTAGATTTCATAGCATCCTGACCTGCTAAACAGGTGTCTCGCAAGAAACCGCGTTCATCCTTCCAGTTCTTTATGCCCCGATTGTAAAAAATTTTGAGTTCTTCAGTAATTATAAATGGAACAATGTTATGTTTAAGGCATTCCTTGAACATAATTAATCTGCCAACACGGCCGTTTCCATCCTGAAACGGGTGAATTGATTCAAAGCGTACATGAAAATCCAGAATATCATCAAAAGTGATTTTTGATTTGGAATTATATTCTTTAAGAAGCGCCTTGATTGCAGATGGAACTTCCGAAGGTTTTGCAGTTTCACTTCCCCCTACTTCATTTTCCAATTGCTTATATTCTCCAACCCTGAACCAGGATTTCTGGCTGTCTGTAGTTCCGGATTTCAAAATAAAATGCAGCTGTTTGATAAAGCTTTCCGAAAGTTTTGAAAGAGCACCTTCAATGATAAGGTCAATGCAACGGAAATGATTTACAGTTTCAATAATATCATCAACCTTGACAGCCTTATACGTTACACCAAGAGTTTTTGTTTCAAAGATATAGCGGGTTTGATCGTGAGTAAGCTTTGAGCCTTCAATATGGTTGGAATTATAA
>JAEENG010000075.1 GCA_016283615.1 Treponema sp. | reverse complement strand
TTCTGTCGGTGTTGATGGTAAAGAAGGCAGCTTCCAGACAGACTGTTTTGAAGATTTCTGGCAGGGCTTTGCAAACTCAGCACTCTGCAACCTGCACATAGACGTAATCCGCGGCCGCAGTGACCACCACAAAATTGAAGCCTGCTTCAAGGCCGTAAGCCGCGCCATCCGCAGCGCCACAGAAATTGACCAGCGCCGCGGCGGCACCGTTCCAAGCACAAAGGGCGTTATCGTTTAACACTTCACGGTGGTTGAGTACGCCGCAAAGCGGCGTGTATCGAAACCACCTTCAGGAGGTCCACATGAAACTAGTCGTATTCGGCGATTCAATTCTCAAAGGCGTAATCACCATTCCCGGTTCCAACAAGCTTTTTGATGTAACCGAGAACGATTCCCTCACACTTGCCCAGAAAAAGCTTGGCTTTGAACTGGACAACCGTGCAATCTACGGAAACATCACCAGCAAAGGCCTGATCAAACTTCAGAAGTTTTTTGAAAAGGACGGGGCGGCCGACTTCTGTGTAATTGAATTCGGATCGAACGACTGCGATTACGACTGGAATATTTTTAAGCCAGACGCACAGTTGCCGCCTGCAGCAGAGATTCAGCCCAAGGTTCCGCTTGATCAGTATCTTGCAAACCTCACCCAGATGGTAGAACTCTGCCGCGCCAATAAAACAACACCGCTTATGATGGGCCTCATTCCATACGTTTGCGATGACTGGTACAAAACCATCATCAAAGGTCAGGATGAAGCTGCTATTTCTAACTTCCTTGGCGGAACCTCAGAAACTCTCGGCAAAAATCAGCTGGTTTATAAAAACGCACAGGCAGACTTTGTAAAAAAGAACAATGTTCAGTTCCTTGATCCATGGACAATTTTCGAAGGCCACAAAGAGCTTATGTGCTACGACGGAATCCATCCGAACGAAAAAGGCTACGAACAGCTTTCCAATGCCTGGGTTGAGTTCTTATCAAATATCAAAAGAGAATTTTAATGAAAGAAATAACTATTTATACAGATGGCGGCTGCCACGGAAACCCTGGTCCAGGCGGCTGGGGAATTGTTGTAATTGCAGACGGAGTTGCAAAACAGCTCTCCGGCGGCGAAAAACTTACAACCAATAACCGCATGGAACTTATGGCCGCTATTACAGCCCTCACAGTTGTTCACAACACTCCTTCCTTTGGAGAATGCCACGTTACTGTAAACATCGATAGCCAGTACGTAAAAAACGGCATTACCACCTGGATTAAAAGCTGGAAAGCAAAGGGCTGGAAAACTGCAGATAAAAAGCCTGTAAAAAATCAGGAGCTTTGGATGCAGCTGGACGAGCTTAACGCCGCTCTTGATGTTACCTGGAACTGGGTAAAAGGTCATGCGGGCATAGAATACAATGAGCTTTGCGATCAGTTGTGCCAGGCAGAGATCAAAAAATTCAAATAAATTTCATTTTTTTCCAAAATTTTTGTAACAAGTCCACTTTTATTTCTAATATATAGGCATGAGAAATATATTTAAATTATGCCTTATTGTTTTATGCGGATTTCTGGTGCTAACGATGAGCTCCTGCCAGTTTATGCCCTTGGACGAGACTGTGGAGTTTGAACTTCCCCAGTGGCCCGAGTATTTACCCGAGCTGGAAAAATGGAGTGTAAATCTATCAGGGTTGGCTGATTTACCTGAGGTGGCTGAGCCTATCGAAGCCCTGCCAGATCAAAAGACAATCTGCCTTCAACTCCCTAAAAACCGTCGCTGCTGTATAATCGCAAGACCAGTGATTGTGACTCAAAGTCAGTTTTTCAAAAGTGCAGGAACCATATACCCCTATTCAAAATCAATAACCTGGAGTGGGGGATATGCTGCAAACGTGTATAATACAGCACTAGATGCATTAGAACAAAGCGGGTATAGCAAAACCTTCATCAATGAATATGCTTCATCCTTTAATTGGGAAAAACTTCTGAACACTCTTGAAGAAAAACAGCAGTCAGTCTTTTCTCAAATTGAAAATCAGGAGGAGCTCTCCCCTTTTTATAATCCCTGGCTGCTCGATACTCAGGAAGTGCTTGAAGGTATTGCCTATCGCAACTTTACTGCAACTAAACTCAAACTAAGCCAAGCCATCTGCGTTGAACTTGATTTTGAAGTTTTTTCAGCTTATGTTCCCGAAAATGACTTTATGC
>JAEENG010000008.1 GCA_016283615.1 Treponema sp. | reverse complement strand
ATGACAATTGGCGGCCACTCAAAGGGCGGCAACCTTTCAATCTACGCCGCAGCTCACATAAAAGAAACATATCTCAAAAAACTGAACAAAGTATTGAATTTTGACGGTCCCGGCTTTTTAAAAGAAGTTCTGGAATCAGTGCCGTTCCAGAAGGTTATGGCAAAAACCGAGTCTTATTATCCGCAGGGCTCTGTAATCGGCATGCTTTTTGAACACGATCCTAATTATTGCGTTGTTCACAGCGACGGTGTTTTTGTAATGCAGCATGACCCGTTCACATGGAATCTTTATGGTCCGCAGTTTGCCCTTGATGAGCAGCTTGATAAATCAAGCCAGTTCTTTAATTCAACTTTTAACGAATGGTTTGTCGGTCTTTCTCCTGACAACCGCCGGCAGTTTGTAGAAACAATTTTTGGAGTTCTTGAATCCACGGGCGCCAGAACAAATTCAGAACTTGCAGAAAACTGGCTCAAATCCGCAGGTGCAATGATTAAGGCATTTTCTTCCCTCGACAAGGATATCCGAAAATCCGCGATGGATACGATGGACGGCTTTTTTAAGCTTGTCCGTCAGAATTTGCCGCAGATGCTCAAAAAGTAGGGCAGGTGTAAATGACGGGTAAGGGCAAGAGTTTATTAGTTTTATTGATTCTTTTGGTGCTTTCTGTCAGTGCATTTTATTTCTGTTTTGCAACTGAGACCGGAAAGCGCTTTATAAATTCAAAACTTTCAAAAAAAGAGCCCGCGGAACTTGAGATTTTCAGAAAGTGCTATCCTGACCTTACCTTTGACGCTGCCTTTGATGAAGAAGTTTCGGACTGGAAAATCACTGTTACGGCTCCGGTTTTTGTTAACGGAAAGGAAACTAAGGTTCGGGATTTTTACTGGGCTGACGGCAGGCTTTTACCAAAAGAAGAACTTTCCAGAAAAGACCGCTACTGGAAGATGATTTACCCTTACCGGCATCTTAAAGATCCTGCCCTTATGAGCGGGGAAGAAATTGAGCGCGTACGCAATTTTTCTTCTGCCGACAACCGCCGGAACGGCTCCGGAAGCCCGATGTTCTTTTTTGACTTTTTGTACGCCGCAAAATCCCGGATAATTATCGAAGACCACATTGTAAATACAACTTTTCTCGGTAAAAAAACGCGCGTCCACGAACGCATCGACAGCATTCTGAAACAGGTAGAAAAAGAAATTCTTCTGGTCGCAGAGTCGGATTCAACAGTTAAGGACTTTGTTGCAAGCCTCAAAAGTGCGGACTGCTATCACTGGAGGGAGATTGCGGGCACGGGCCGAAAGTCATTCCACACTTATGGAATTGCAATCGATTTACTTCCAAAAAGTCTTGGCGGAAAGGCAATTTTCTGGAGCTGGACAAAGGACAAGGACCCTGATAACTGGATGCTCACTCCTTTAAGCGCGCGCTGGAGCCCGCCTCAAAAGGTAATCGATATTTTTGAAAATCACGGTTTTATCTGGGGCGGAAACTGGGTAATTTTTGACAATATGCATTTTGAATTCCACCCGGAACTGCTTAAAAACTGATGATTTCTTCGTAGCACTTAATCGCGTAGCTGTCAGTCATTCCCGAAATATATTCAATTACACATTTCTGGTAAGAAGTATAATCGTTTACATCAAAAACAACCGGTGTCTGGTAGCGCATGATTTTTTTCTTATCCGGCGCGTCCTTTGGCACGTAGTTTGTATAACGGATGAGCCAGTCTTCAAATGTGCGGCTTAAACTTTCGTAATACTTCATGCTCTGAGGAATACGTCCGTTTCTGGCAAAATTCTGTGTGTTCATCAAAAGCCGGTAAATTGTGCTCAAAACAAGCTGGGCGTACGATTTGAATTCAAGAAGGCGCCAGTGATTGTAGATTTTTGAATAGCTGAACTCTTTTAATTCTTTGATGAACTTAAAGTACTGGTCGCTGAAGCAGAGTCCGGTTTGTGGTGTGGACTGTTCGCACATGTCGACAATCATGTCGTTGATTAAAACGGTTGTGTTTACGGCCTTTCCGCTTGAGTGGCTCAATGTTTGGCCGTTTTTTGTCATGCCGAGGGTTTCGCCGACGATTTGCCTGAGCTGGCGGTAACAGCCCATATCAAGAATGTGGTAGCGGCGGGCGTCTTCGATGTCGCGGCCCAGAAAGGCAATTTTGTCGCTGACTTTTACAACGCAGCCTTCCCATGTAAAAGGCTGGACAAGGCCCGGCCGTTTGATGTCGTAAAGATTCATTGCTTCATCGCGGGGACGGATGCCCTGCTGGTCGATTTCGCCGCAGTGGCAGATTAAACCGTCGCGTACTGCGTAGGTCAGATTGAGTGTTTTTTCATAGCCGTCCGGGTCGCTTAAAGTTTCGATGTAATCGGCAAAGAAAAGTGAATTGCGTTCGTGCCAGAATTTTTTTGGAGCGTTTGCACCTTCTTTTTGGGCCATAAGTGAATTCAATATGTCTTCGCCGGTGTGACCGAACGGGGCGTGTCCGATATCATGACCGATTGCAATGGCGCGAGTTAATTCAACATTTAAGCCGAGGTATTTGGCAATCGTTTCTGCGACAGAAGCAACGTGCTGGACGTGTTCCATGCGGGTGCAGACGTGGTCATTTTTTGGTGCGTAAAAAACCTGTGTTTTGTGCTTTAAGCGGCTGTAGGCCTGGCTGTGAATGAGACGTGTGTAGTCGCGGTCAAAGTCGCTCCGGATACTGTTTCCGCGGGAATATATCGGGATTTCGCGTTTTATTGCGTCGGACCATTTATGATTCAATTCGTCAGTGCGTTCATTTACAAAAGCATCTTTCATAAATTGAATTATAATGTACTAATCAGCTTTTTTTAAGCCCCTGAAAAAGTGAATTGCAAACGGAAGGCTTGTGCAGGCGGTTAAAAAGTCAGAAGTTCCCTGAGCAATCTGGACTCCAAAAAGGCCGAAGCACAGCGGTAAAATCCAGATTAACGGAATAAAATAAAGTCCCTGTCTCATTGAAGAAAGAAGGCTTGCCTGTTTTGCCATGCCCGTTGTCTGCAAAAGCATATTTGTTCCAAAAATCACCGAGTGGAATGGGAAAAAAATCCCCTGCCATCTCATTGCAACGCGGCCCATCGCGATAACCTCAGGATCGTTTCGGAATGCCTGTACAATCTGAGGTGCAAAAAGCAGGACGATAACCGTAAAAACCGCCATGAGGCTTGCGGTAACTTTTACAAGGAACATGTAAGATGCGCGTACACGGTCGTAGCGTTTTGCGCCGTAGTTCATTCCACAGACCGGCTGAAAGCCCTGGCCGAGCCCGAGTGCAATCGACATGATGAACATTGATACGCGGTTTGTAATGCTCATTCCGGCAACGGCTGCGTCGGCGCTGTGTGCAATAACATCTGCTGCCATTCCTGCGGCGGCGAGTGCTCCGTATCTGGCGGCTGCAACGTTCAAAAAGATGGTAGAAACGCTTGCAAGCCCCTGACGCAAAAGTGATGGAAGTCCCTGTTTAAAAATTTCTTTGTACACTTTTGGATTGTGCGAAAGATTTTTTGGAGAAAGGGTTGTGCTTGTTTTTCTGCGCAAAAACCACGAAAGCAGAATCGAAAAACTTACAATCTGGCTGATTAAGGTTGCGATTGCGGCCCCGCTGATTCCGAGCCTGAGTCCAAAGATAAAAATCGGGTCCAGAATTATATTCAATATTCCGCCAAGAGTAAGACCGACCATGGATAAAGCAGCCTTTCCCTGGAATCTCAGCTGGTTGTTCATTACAAAGGAAGTAACCATAAACGGAGCTCCGAGCAGGATAAAGCGTGCATAGTCGCGCGCGTACGGTGCAATTGTTTCTGTCGCTCCGAGATGAGTTACAATCCACCCGTTGAATCTTACACCGAGAAGGGCAATTAAGGTTCCTGTGACAAAGGCGAGGATAATCCCGGTTGAACAATACTCGTCGGCGCTTTTAGTGTTGCGAGCTCCAAGCTTACGGCTCAAAATACTGCCGCTTCCCATTCCGATAGTAAAACCAAATGCCTGAATTATCGCCATGATGGAAAAGGTGATTCCAACCGCACCGCTGGCAGAAGTTCCGAGTTTTGATACAAAAAAAGTATCTGCCATATTGTAAATTGCCGTAACCATCATGCTGATTATTGTAGGAACAGCCATTTTGATGATGAGGGGTCCTACGTTCTTATTGAGCATGTCGTTGAGCGTTTTATCCTGTACGGAAGCCGGTGAATCTTGCATGCTTAATCTTACATTTTTTTTACAGTAAAAAGCAATTGCGCACGTCCACAATTTTTGGTAAGGTAATTGTACCCGCCGACTTAGCTCACCTGGTAGAGCAGCTCCCTCGTAACGAGCAGGTACTCAGTTCAAGTCTGGGAGTCGGCTCTAAACAACTTGCACATTCGTGCAAGTTGTTTTGTTTTAAACAGACTACTTGAACTGAGTAGCGGAGAGAGCGCCGAGCAGGGACGAGGTATTCTGCAATTAAAATATGGTGTATTTTTCAACAACTCATGTTATATTATAGGTGATGGGGGTAGCAATATGAGTGATGCACTTGCCGATGTTCAGAAACAGATTCTCGATTTCTCTATGGAAGAACAACTTTATTTGCTTGCTTACATTGCGAATAATGTAAACAAGAATAATTCTTCAGCAAAGTATCTTTCAAATAAAAAGAAATCATATTTTGGTGCACTAAAAAATAAAATCAATTATATTGCACCTGATTTTGATGAGCCTGTTGAAGATTTTGCGGAGTACATGTAATGAAATATTTACTTGATACGCATGCAATTCTTTGGTATGCACAAGGGAATACTGAGTTATCAGAAAATGCACGTTCTATAATGGAATCAGAAGACTGTTTTTATAGCATTGCGTCTCTTTGGGAAATTGCTATAAAACAGAAACTCGGTAAACTTAACGGCTCCCTTACCATTCCTGAACTTGATGAATTATGTAAAGAGGCTGGATTTATTAAAATACCTACCAGTTCTTCTCATATTGAGAAAACAAAGACTCTAGATTTTATTCATCGAGATCCATTCGATAGGCTTCTTATTGCAATAGCTCAATCAGAGAGTTTTACGATTATTACAAGGGATACAATCATTCCTCAATATGATGTGAAGACTGTCTGGTAAAAAATGTTAAGCAAAATGTAAAGTGATTTAATTTTGCAAATGTTAAGTTCGAAATAAAGCCTTCAAATCACGCTAAATAGTGTTGATAAAGCCGCAAAATCCGTCTAATTTACACTAAAAGCATTAGATATTCGTTGTAAATTGTATAGATTTGGTTCAAGTCTGGGAGTCGGCTCTAAAAAAAGCGCCTCCTGAAGTTGAACTTTATTCGTCCAGCTTTAGGGGGCGCTTAATTGAAGTATGGTTCTTCAGTTTTTACTGAACCAGACCGTAGATTTTTACGTCACCGAACATAATCATGCGGTTTGCTCCCTTTCCAGGATCAGCGCTTTTCATGTAAGGATAAACGCGGATTGTAAGGGTCTTGCCTTTAATGTTCATGCCCATGTCTGGATCTGAAGCAAACGCTGTAAGAACTTCGTTTGCTTTTGCAGATGTGGCTCCGTCCTGATCAATGGCGGTTCCTGCTCCTCCCTGAACAATTGTTACAGGAGAAGAAAAATCATCATTTGTCGAGTAAAGGATGTCCCATCTCATGTTGCCAGTTCCACTTGAAGCAAGTTCAAGAGTAATCTGGTTTACGATTACAGAAGCGGTTCCAGCAGGCAGTTTGAATTCAACATATGTATTTTCGTCCTTTGCTCCTGCCCAGTCACTTGTTGAATTGCAGAATCTTGTGCGTGCTTTTCCGTTTACATAGTCGTTCTTGTAGGTAGTTTCTTTAAGTCCGCTGCCAATAACTGCTACTGCCGGAGAAACAACGCCTTCCGGGTCAACTGTTGCAGTGTAGCTTACCTTGTTTGAAGAATCAATCATCGGCCATGTAATTTCATAGTCCTGTCCGCCTGCTACCTGCTGCTTTCCGGCACCTGTGAGTGCAACGAGGAGAATATTGTCTTTTGCACAGCCCACAGGACTGTTGCCGAAGTCCGGAGTAATTGATGAATGTGTAACCTGGAGGTTGTAATTGAATTCAGCCACTGAATCAGGTTCAAACTTAACGTAAATATTGTCACCGATGTATGAAGCAGTTGTGTTGATTTCAAGTGATTTTTCAAAGCCTGAGTTTTCTGAAAGACTTACAGTGTAGCCTTTTGGAGCTTTAATGGTGATTTTTCCGCTGGTTACGTTAAATGCACTTACTTTGAATGACTTTACAGTATTGTTTGCAGGATATAATCTTCCGAAGTCAATTGTGTTTGCGTCAACGAGGATGCGGGCATCCGGTGTTACTGCGTGTGAAGCAAGTTCTGGAATTTTTTCCTTGATTTTGCTCATTGCAAGTTCACAGATTTTAAGTGCACCCAGCGTGCGTACGTGAGTGTTGTCGTTCGGCCAGTAAACGAATTTTTCTTTTCCGGCTGCTACGGCAGAATCAACGTAATCACGGGTAAGCTGAGTAATGTCAACAAATGTAACATTATTGGCTTCTGCAGTTTCTTTTGCGGCTGCAGGATAATCTCCGCGTGCAGCTGTTTCGTTTGCATAAACTGTAGTGAGATTGTGGGCACCTTTGTCAGTAACCTTTCCGCCTGAAACATCACAGCGTACAAATGGACTGAAAATTACCGGAATTCCACCGAGGGCTTTTGTTTCATCAATGTATTTCTGAAGGAAGTCCTGATAGGTTCCGTTGTCTGGTGCTGTTGACGGATCGTAAGAGTCGAGCACGTTGGACTCTTTTGTGTAGGTAACATCTGCCCAGCCGGAAGGGTTTTCCTTTGCGTAAGTTGCATAATTCATGAATGTTGAACCGTTACCTGAATATTTCTGGTCATTGTGTCCGAAGTTAATGAAAACATATGTTTTCTTGCCTGCGGCACTGCGTTCTGTAAGGATTGATTTTACGTTTTCCCAGCGGCCTTTTTCGTAATAGAATGATTTTGAACTTCTTCCGCCGTTTGAGAGTGTGTTGTTTACGTAAACGCCGGTATCAAAATAGAACTGCAGCACCTGGCCCCAGCCTGTTTCGTCTCCATCTGCAGGATCATAAGTGCGCATAATTGAGTCTCCGCACATTACAATCTGGATGTCTGCGTTTGCGTCAGATACCGGTTTTACTGTAGAAACTTTTGTGCCGGTTATGTCTGTATCATCTTCATCATTCCCTGAAGGTGGTGTTGTTTGTCCCAGCTGAGTCGTTGTTTCCGGCTGAGATGACGGACTTTCATCTTCAGTTTTGCAGGAAATTAAAGCTGTTCCAAGCAGCAAGACCCCGGCTGCGGCCAGGGATATAAGTTTTTTTAATTTTTTCATGGTTCCTCCGTATGAATTTTGAAGAACAGAAAAGAAAACGGCCTGAAAAGGGGAACAGTCCGTTTCTTCCTGTCTTTACGGTTGTAAATATAAATTGCATGAATTGTTTTAAACTGATGTGAAATTTGATTATTCCGTTAAATAAGTTCAATAATGTATAAATAATATATAAAATTATGCTTTTATGCGTAAAAAATCTGCGTAATTGAATATCAAATAGTAAATTTTGTATTTTTAAGGATATTTTTATATATTTTTGAGTTTTTTTGTGAAGAATTTTATATAAATTTAGTTGCAGATTTCTGCATTCAATCTATAATTATGCTATGGCTTTAAAATTATCACTTCGAAAACAGTATCTTGCAGAACGAAAAAATGCAGGAAAGCGTGTTACCATCGGTTTTGCCGGAATTGCCGACCTGAGGCATTTTATCAGCCTCGAATACATCAAGGGAATGATGAAGGCCTGCAGCGATTATGACATCAACTTTATCAATATGGGCGGAGCAATAAAGTATTCGCTTTTTGATGACATAAACTTTGTTTCCCACTATACAAAACATTTTAAATTCATGAAGAGGCCTCTCC
The DNA here is from genome assembly GCA_016283615.1 of Treponema sp. Classification (GTDB taxonomy): domain Bacteria; phylum Spirochaetota; class Spirochaetia; order Treponematales; family Treponemataceae; genus Treponema_D. The sequence goes on along the minus strand of JAEENG010000008.1, from coordinate 7,141 downwards.
TCGACGGTATAGTAACCTGGGCTGCGACTCTGAGTGAATTTATGGACGTAAAGGCTTACACCAAACTTTTTGCAGAACTTCAGCCGCTTCCAATGGTAGATATCGGACACATGGATATTCCCGGGGCATCGATGCTTAAAATTGATGCACTTTCTGCCATGCATTCCGTGATGGAGCATCTTGTAAAAGTTCATCATTACACAAAATTTGCCTTTATCGGAACTGATATTTCTGAACCTCAAAGGCGCCGACGCATAAATTTTGAACATGAACTTGCCCGCTTCGGACTTCCCCTGATAGAAAACTCTGTCATCATGATGAATAAAAGAATGGAGACAAAATTCATTGATGAGGCGGCAGACAGACTTATTGCAAATTTTGACCTGCATGACAAAAAAAACATTGAGGTTGTCGTTACGGCCTCGGATATCATTGCCTCCGAGGTAATTGAACAGTTTTCCCGCAGGGGAATACGCGTTCCGGGGGATGTGGCAGTAACAGGATTCAACAACTGGTATGAAAGCGTAACTTCCCGCTCGCCGCTTACGACGGTTGATCTGGTTTATTTTAAGCGCGGCTATGCGGCTGTTGAACTTCTTATCGATAAGATTTTAGTTCCGGAGCAAAAAAACGAAACCCTTTACTTTCCTGTAGACCTCATTGTCCGCCAGAGCTGCGGCTGTCTTGAAAAAAGTGTTGCCGCGGCCCGTGCTCAGGAAGAAATCTTTACTGATACGGCAGATTCCGGGGAATCTGAAAATGACCTCCGCACACGGCTGACAGGCCGTGTAAAGGAAATCTTCCGGTACGAGGGTGACGAAAGTATTTCGAGAATGCTTGATGCATTTTTCAGCGATGTTTACGACGGAAATAAAGAAGAAAGCCGGATGCTCCAGTGGTTCCAGAATGTAATGCAGGACTACAGAAAATCCCATGATTTTGATTCGGATCTTTTTCAGAATGCAATCAGTGAATTAAGAAAGCTCTTTCTTCCTGTAATTAAAAGTGAAAACCCCGACAGTACGTTTTATGTGGAAAATATCTTTCATGAAATGCGAACCCTCGTATCCGTATTTCAGAGATACGAAACAATGGCTGAACGTGAAAACCCTTACCGGATCAATAATATTTCGGGGCAGGCGATTAATTTTCTTTCGGCACAGACCATGGAGCAGGTTTATGACACCCTTAAAAATGAACTCAGTGAACTCGACATCCCGGGTGTAATTCTTGCACTGAGCGATAACATGAGCCGTAGTTTTCCTGTTCCAAAAATTGAATTCGTCTATCCGGAGCCTGACAGTGAACTTGAGAAGCTGATGCATAAGCCTGTCAGCGAACCGAACCTTTTTCCGAAAGATTTTTTTACCAAGGACAGAAGATATTCGGTCATGCTGGAGGTCCTTCATCATGCTGATTTGTATTTTGGGTATGCCTTTTTTGAAATGAAGACAATAAACCTTGCAACTTATGACGTTTTGAGGATGCTCCTTTCAAATGCACTTTATACGGTTTACAGAAAAGAGGGCAGGGTAAAATTCAATTCATATGAAGTAGAAAAAACTCAGATTCAGGAACTTATAAATCCGGATGATGAAGCGCTAAATTCAAAAGGAATCAGGATGAGAATCACCGTCAAGAAAATCACTGATTATCTGACGGACCATATTAATGAAATGACTGACATAGAAAAAATGGCAGAAGCCCTTATGATTTCAAGAAGTTATCTCAGCAGAAAATGCCGTGAACTTACGGGACTTTCTGTCCAGCAGCTGCACGAAAAGCTCAAAATCGAGCAGGCAAAAAACATGCTTGCCCTTCAGCGCTTTGAACTTTCCGAAATTGCTTCGACCCTGGGCTTTAAAAGCCAGAATTATTTTTCAAATGTGTTCAAGAAGAATACAGGATTAAGCCCGCTTAACTGGATCAAGAAAAACTGATCCGCTCCGGCAGAATCCCCTAAACAAAAAGAGCCACCTCAAAGGTGGCTTTTTTCAGGCAAAAACGTGTCTATGCTTCGTCAACGATTTCGGCTGCTGGAGCGTTTTTCTTAACTGACTCGATGCCGTTTTTGCAGGCTGCGTTGTCTTTGTAGCCTTCTGATGTTGCGATAATCTGGCCGTTTCCTGCCTTGAGACGGAATCGTACTTCGCCTTTTTTATCCTTGTAGATTTCGAATTTTGGATTTTTTTCTACAGTAAAATCAGCTTTTGTCTGATCTTCAACAACAGCAGTGCAGTTGTTTTTTACGCTTTCGATACCGTTTTTTGCAGAAGCTTTTGAATTATATACTTCTGATGTTGCGATAACCTGTCCGTTTCCGGCAAGAAGATTGAACATAACACCTGATTTGGCAGTTTTAAGAACAAATTTTCCCATTTTTGTAACCCCTTTTGGATGAAGATTTATAAGAAAAATTATAAGTCCAAAATTCCCGGCAGGCAAGAAATATAAAAAATTTTTAAAGCAAAAAAAAAGAGCAGGCTGTCCTGCTCTCTTTGTCCAGCCAGACTACTGGCGGATTACGGTTCGTGTATCAACAATACGCTTCATATCAAGGATATTGTTTACGATGATATTGTTGTCAAAAATTTCGATTTTGTGGCTTGTGGCAAAGCGGTTAACTTCGTCACGGGTTGTTTCGATGCTCAAACCTGCCCAGTGCGCAATATCCTGAATTGTAAGGTTAAAGCGGCGCTGTTTGTCGTTTGGATTTGCTGCAGGAGTCATTTCGTCAAACATACAGAATACGTCGGCGATACGGGCCTGAAGGTCACTGATTACAAGAATCTTGAATCTGCGTTTCTGGTCGTAAATACGTTTACAGAAAAGCTTTAACAGAATAAGGGCAATCTGAGGGTTGCCTGTAATCAGAATTTCAAAGTTTGCCTTGTTGAATTCAAGGCACTGTACCGGACCGGCAGCAACACAGGTTGCAGAACGCGGCGAATTATCAAGAATTGCCATTTCGCCGAAGAATTCACCAGGTTTGAGGATGTCGAGGTTTTTCTTCTGTCCGTTTACACATTTAACGAGCTGAACGTTTCCGCTCTGAATCAGATAGAAACTGTCGCCAGGTTCAAATTCCGTGATGATTACCTGATCGCGTTCATATTTTTTTGCAAAGCGGCTGAATGCCGGAAGTTCAAATAATTTGAGTGCCTTGTTTGTAGAAGGATCCGCTGTAACATCCTGAACTTCAGAAACTACCTTGCGCTGAGCGCGGGCGTTTGCTGTTGTGTACATTTTTGCTACGGCTTCTTTATTTGATGCAGTCGGATAGCGTTTGAGGTAGTTGATGCAGACATCTGCGCAGCTTCTCCATGATTCGTCATCAAAGAAGGCCTGTGCAACGCTCATCATTCCTGACTGCTGGTTTATATCCTGTCCCTTGTTAAGGATTGCTTCAGTCTTTTTGTGAACTGCCCGCAGCTGATTTGAAAATACGCGGAGCATTTTCATGATTACAGGTTTATTGTTGCTGAAGAGAACTTCAAATTCCTGTAATGTCATACAGATACAAACTGAATCGGTAATTGCTGTGGCTGTTTCTTCGCGGGGAAAGTGACCAAGAGAAGACTTAACGCCAAAGAATTCTCCTGTCTTAATCTGTTCTGTTACAGGAAGATTTGTTTCAGGGTCAGTTGACGTAACAACTACACATCCTTTCTGGAGAATGTATACGCGTTCATCCTTATCACCTTCAAAATAAATAATTGAACCTTTTGTGTAAGCAACTGGCTTCGGCATTTTAATTCTTCCTCACGTTTGTTAATTATAATTCAAACACAAACAATTATCTCATAATAATATCATAATTTTTGTATTTGTGCTATCTTTTTTTTTATGATAGATTTACACAGCCATTCTTCGGCTTCTGACGGAATCCTTTCTCCCAGGGATTCTGCACTTTATGCATATTCAAAAAATCTGAAGGTATGGGCCTTAACTGATCACGATACTGTGGACGGCCTTTGCGACGCTGCCAGAGTTTGTCTTGAAAAACAAATTACATTCATTCCGGGAATCGAAATCAACATTGCCTGGCCGACAGGTGAATTCCATCTTCTGGGCCTTGGGCTCCGCGAAAAAAGCCGGGAACTTTCCGAAACAATTGAATATTTAACTGAAGAACGCCACGCAAGAAATACGCAGATAATTCAAAAAATGAACGCGGACGGATATAAGTTTACGCTTGAGCAGGTTGAATCTCAGTTTACCGCCAGCCAGATCGGCCGCCCTCACTTTGCGGATTTTCTTGTAATGCAGAAAATTGTAAAAAACAGACAGGAAGCCTTTGACCGCTTTCTGGCAAAAGGAAAAGCCTGGTACGTAAGCCACAACGGAGAAGAACTAGAAACTGCCGTTCAGGCGATTAAGTCGGCAGGCGGTGTTCCGGTTCTGGCTCATCCTATGTCACTTTATGTGAGCTGGGGCAAAATGGACGAAGTTATAACTTCTATCCGCGATAAGGGCGTAATCGGTCTTGAAGCCTATCATCCGGGTGCGCGTAATTCGGAATGCTTCCGGCTTGAAGAAACTGCACGCCGTCTCGGAATGATTGTCACCGCAGGAAGCGACTTTCACGGAGAAGGTGTGCGTGCGGGACGTCATCTTGGAAAACTTGCCCACGGTAAAAAAATTGACGAAAGATTCTGGCTTGATGAATTAAAACCTGCCCTCGGTGACTTTGATTTTACCAGAACTGAATGGGTTAAATAATTATAACAACAAGTTATTAAATTCGATTGGGAAAAATTGAAATTTAGAGCAATGGAATATACGGAGGCTCTAAATGAATATTTTTTCTTATTCACCGTTCGGCTACGAAGGCTCGCTTGTAACTGTTGAAGTTGATTTGCGCCGGGGAATTCCTGCGGTGGACATTGTTGGTCTTGCAGACGGTGCGGTTAAGGAAAGCCGCGAACGAATGCGCTCTGCAATCAGAAATTCCGGATTTGAATTCCCACTGGAGCGGGTGTTAATCAGTCTTTCTCCCGCAGACTTAAAAAAAGAGGGCGCGGGCTTTGACCTTCCTCTTGCCCTGGCTGTTCTTGACGCCCAGAAAAGATCAGATTCAACCGAAGATTTTCCGGACTCAAGTGTGCTTGTAATGGGTGAACTTGAATTATCCGGCCAGCTGCGCGCAGTGCGCGGTGTGCACGGGGCTGCGGCCACTGCGATGGCCGCCGGAATCAATATGTGCATCGTAAGCAGCGCAAATGCGGATGAGGCGCGCGAAGTTCCGGGAATGAAGGTTTTTGCGGCGGACAATCTGCGTGATGCTTTTGAAGCGCTCTACCGCGAAGAACTTTTTGTAAAAGGTTCAACTTCGGACGAAACTTCCCAGCTGCCTGAAGGCGCAGTAAATGTCGGCGGCGTTTACTTTCCAAAAATCGAACGCGAAAAGGATTTTATCGACATCATCGGTCAGGGTCGCCTTGTGCGTGCTCTTCAGATTGCGGCCGCAGGAGGTCACAACCTTATTGCCTACGGACCGCCCGGCTGTGGAAAAACACTTGCAATTCAAAGATTCAGTTCAATTCTTCCTTTACTTACATTGCAGGAAGCACAGAGCGTTACGAGAATCCACTCACTCGCAGGCCTTCTTGCACCCCACATGTCTCTGATGCGCATCTCTCCCTTCAGAATGCCGCACCAGAGCGCATCCCTTGAAGGTATGTGCGGCGGCGGAATCAACTGCCGTCCCGGCGAAATCTCCCTTGCCCATAACGGAATCCTCTTTCTCGACGAAGCGGCAGAGTTCCGCTCGGCATCGCTTCAGATGCTCCGCGTCCCGCTTGAAAGCGGCTCGATTACATTAAGCCGTGCGGGGCGCACAACGGTTTATCCTGCGCGATTCCAGCTTTTGATGGCGGCTAACCCGTGCCCCTGCGGAAACTACGGTGTTCCGGGGCGGCTGTGCCTTTGCAGCGCCCGTTCGGTGGAAATGTACTGGAAAAAGTTCAGCGGACCTCTTCTGGACAGAGTTGATATAAGAATTCCTGTGGTTTCCCAGGAAGAAGGGGAGAGCGTTTCAAGTGAAGAACTGCGCAAAAAAATTGCCGTGGCAGTCCTTGCCCAGAGAACTCGTCAGGGTAAAAAGAACGTTCACTTAAGCCCTCAGGAAATTCTTGATTTTTGTCCCCTTGATGCTGCGTCTTCGGCCTTCCTTGAAGGAGAATCGAACAGACGTGACTTTTCTCAGCGTGCAGTCAGCGGCTGCTTAAAACTTGCCCGTACGATTGCGGATCTTGAAGGTGAAAAGGACATAAAACTTGAACACTTAAAGGAGGCTGTTTCGTTCCGGCAGGATTCGGGGCCGCTCACTGTTCTTGAAATGTAGGTGTGGGGAAAGGCGGGATTAATTCAATTTGTGGCGGACAGGCGGAATTAATTCAATTTGTGCAAAAAAAAACGGGCCGTTTATGGTCCGTCCTATACCGGAGAAGAGACTTGAACTCTTACACAGTTGCCTGCAAAAGATTTTGAGTCTTTCGTGTCTACCATTCCACCACTCCGGCGTGATTTTTGAATATTAACAAAAAAGGGGCAGTTAGGCAAGAGATAATATGTTAAAATACAAAGCTGCGATGAAAAAATCTTATGTTGGTTTTGACAGCAAGACTGTCCTTAAAGAAGTGTTTGGCTATAAAGAGTTCCGTTCGATTCAAAAGGAGATAATTCAGAACGTGCTCGACGGAAAGGATACGGTGGCAATCATGCCCACCGGCGGCGGAAAGTCGCTGTGCTATCAGATTCCGGCCCTTATTTTTGACGGAATCACCGTTGTAATTTCGCCGCTGATTTCCCTGATGCAGGACCAGGTTTCTTCATTGCAGAATCTTGGAATCAACGCGGTTTTCCTGAACAGCTCGGTTGAGTGGAAAACTTATCTTTCTTACATGAACAGCGTGCGCGACGGAGAAACTAAAATCGTTTATGTTTCGCCTGAAGGGCTTGCAAGCAAAAAGATTCAGGAACTGCTCCATGACGAGCGGGTAAAGGTGAGCTGCATTACCATTGACGAAGCGCACTGCATAAGTTCGTGGGGGCATGACTTTAGGCCGGATTATCTTGAAATCCGCCTGGTTATAAAACAGCTTCCCGGGGCGGTCTGCCTTGCCTTAACTGCAACTGC
>JAEENG010000074.1 GCA_016283615.1 Treponema sp. | reverse complement strand
TTTATGCAGATTATGTATGAGCCTTTTATGCGTCAGACTGACAGCCGTATCAATTCAATTCAGGGAACGGGCCTGGGACTTGCCATTACAAAAAAAATGGTTGATTTAATGGGCGGTACAATTGAATGCGAAAGTGCACCTGGAATGGGAACAACCTTTACAGTAACTCTTGATATTGAAGTTTCATCAAAAGCAGAAAACGAAAAGAAACTTCCGCCGATTGAAGTTCTTGTAATTGATGATGATGAAGTTCTTCTTGAAACTGCATGTGATACACTTAAAGCCCTCGGAACAGCTGCAGAAAGGGCAGAATCTGGCCAGGAAGCGCTTGAAAAACTGCTGGCAAAAAAACAGTCGGATAAATCTTATGATGTTATTATTATGGACTGGAAAATGCCTGGCGTTAACGGAGTTGAACTTACAAAAAAAATCCGCCGCATTGCAGGTGATGATATTTCAATTCTCCTGGTTTCGGCTTATGACTGGACTCAGATTGAAGACGATGCAAAACAGGCAGGTATAAACGGCTTTATTTCAAAACCGCTGTTCAGGTCTTCGCTTTTCAAAAAAATCAGTGAAGTTCTCGGACTTGAAAAAGATGCGCCGTCCCGGGAAGAAAATAATTCAGATCTGGCCGGCATGAACGTTCTTGTTGCCGAAGATATGGATGTAAACTGGGAAGTAATTTCGACCCTGCTGGAAATGTATCAGATTAAGAGCCGCCGCGCAGAAAACGGAAAAGCCGCCGTTGAAATGCTTAAAAATATCAGGCCTGGTGAATATGATGCAGTGTTTATGGATATTCAGATGCCTGTAATGAACGGTCTTGACGCCACAAGAGAAATCCGCAGGCTCCCAAATCCATACGCTGCAGGAATTCCTGTTATTGCAATGACAGCTGATGCCTTTTCAGAAAATGTAACGGAATGCCTTGAAGCCGGAATGAACGGTCACATTGCAAAACCGATTGATATCAATAATGTTCTGCGCGAACTTAGAAAAATACGTCAGGCAGGTCCTGATTTTACAAAGACAGATGATTTTACAGGGGGAGATTATGAAGATTAAAGAATTTACAAGGCAGGCCATAAAACTTTCTGCAGTGCTTTTGTTTACGGCAGGTTTATTCTCGTGTTCCAGAAAAAACAGCGCTTCAGCCTTTGTTCCGTCATTAGACACTAAGACAAAGTGCAGGATAGAAATTGCGGGGCGTTATCAGAACTTTGAAGCGCTAGAAGCAGAATTTGACCGTTTTAATGAGTTTTATCCGGATGTTGAACTTTATTACACATATCTTGACGACTATAAAAAATCAATTTTTACGGCTCTCGCCGGCACAAATGCGCCTGACATTTTTATGACCTTTCCATGGATGCTCGATAAATCAAATTACAGCCCGCTTTTAGACAACACAGAAAATATTGCTGATTTTGAGCAGACTGGAATCGAGCTTTCTTCAATAAACCAGAAACTTTTATATAAAACAGAAGACGGTTCAGTACCAATGGTTCCGGTTTTGTGTGCCGCCAGCGGAATGCTTGTAAACGAAGATTTATTCAATAAGGAAGGAATAAAAATTCCTGTAAATTACGGACAGCTGCTTGAAGCCTGCCGGAAATTCAAAAACGCAGGCTATAAGAGCCCTGTTATGTTCCACAATTCAGAAATCCTGACAATGGCATCGTTAATTTATCCGCTGTTTACAAAAAACGTAATGCAGAATAAAACTGCCGTTGCAGAATTGAATGAACTCAAAACTGAAGCAGGTGAATATATGAGGCCTGCCCTTGAATGGCTTGATTCATTTAAAAAAGAAGGTTTTATTGATTTTGAAGAATGCAGAGCGATTAAAGACAATTATTCTGCAGTAATCATGCGCTTTTTTGAAGGCGATGTTCCGATGATGCTTGCCTCGGCCGATGTAGTTTCGGGCACAAAAAAACGCGAATCCCTGTCCGAAGCATTTACAAATAAACCTTTTAAATACAGTTTTTACGCCTTTCCGTCACTTGAAAACGGAGCTGCCGTTCTGGAAGTTCCATCAGTAGAATTTTCTGTAAATAAAAACAGCAGGAATCTTAAAATGACAAATGAATTCATGCGCTTTCTTCTTAGAACGGACGAACTGAACAATCTCGCAAAAATCAAGCGCCTTATCACCTGTTCGACAGTGTATTCATTTGATGATGTCTATGCCCCGCTGGAAAATGCCGGACACCTTTATCAGCTAGAAATCGGCATTATGGATAATGCTTACAGCCAGCTGCGAATGGCAGGCTATCAGGTTTTTACGGACAAAATGACAGTTGATGAAGCAGTAAAAAACTTCGGAAAATTTTAGGATAATGTATGCTGAATGCCGGGCAGAGACCCGGCCCTGTCTTTTTTATACCCCCCCAAAAAAAATACCGCCCCATTAGGGACGGTATCCTTCAGACCGGTGCGGGAAAGTTCCGCATCCGGACTTTTACAGCTTACGCTCTTTTGAGGTGGATAGCAAATCCGCCAACTTCTTTGTCAAGGTAAACAACCTTGAGTGGAGATTCGTTTGGTTTTCCCATCCATTTAGCTGTTTCCATTACAGGATTGAATCCGTATGGTTTGAGGAAAGCGAGTGCGCGTTCTACGTTGTTGCATACCATTGAGATATGACCGCATGTTCCGCGTCCGTTTTCTTTCATGATTTCTACCTGTTCAGAAGCGAAGATTGAAGAGTTGCCGATTTTTGAAGCAAAACCGAAGAGTTCGAACTGTTTTGCGATTTCAAGAGCTTCTTTTTCGTTCTTTGCATTGATTCCCATGTGGTCAATGTGGAAGTTGTGCATTGCTTTTACAGCGTCTTTACAGATCTGTGTGATTTCGTCCCATTTGCAGCCTTCGATGAGTGGCTTTTTAACCATCCATGTTCCGCCCATACAGAGAATGTTCTTGCGTTTTGCATACTCGCCGACATTCTCAGTTGTAACGCCGCCTGTAGGCATAAATGTACACTGTGGGAAAGGACCACCAAAGTCGTCGATGATTTTGTATCCGCCCTTACGTTCTGCAGGGAAGAGTTTGAGGTGTGTTACACCCTTGTTGATACAAGCTGTGATTTCTGAAGGGTTTGAAATACCAGGCATTGTTGGAACGTTGTTTTTGATACACCAGTCAACTACATCCGGATTGTAACCAGGTGATACGATGAATTTTGCACCTGCTTTAACGGCTTTTTCTGCCTGTTCTACATTGAGAACTGTACCTGCACCTACGAGCATGTCTGGTTCTGCTTTAACCATAGCTTCGATTGCTTCTGCAGCACAAGCTGTACGGAATGTTACTTCTGAAGCCGGGAGTCCGCCTTTTACAAGGGCGTGTGCGAGATCAGCTGCTTTAGAAGCATCTTCAATTGCAACTACTGGAATAATACCAATGTCACGGAATGTGTCGTAAATATCTGCCATTTTATGGACCTCTAATAATAAGATATGGGTTTAATATAGCGCTTTTTGTATTTTGTGTAAATTACTGCCAGTGCTCAAGATTTACGGTGCTTTCAACCTTTTCTTCCCAGTAATCTTCGAGTGCGTCAAAAAAGTCGATTTTAGTGCGTTCTTCAACCTCATCTACCGTGCAGGAGTAGTCATAGATTGAACCTTCGACGTTTTCGTTCGGAAAGATAAAACCGATTGCGCTGATGCGTCCTGTGTCGTCGCGTGACAGGCGGTCTTCGCGGCTTGTGTAACGGGGTGCAAGGATTACCTTATAATAGAATTCAGGAACTGCAACCTTGTTCGGTCCGATTGATTTGTACTGATTCGCTCGTTTTTCCAGAACCGGACCTGTTACAACGTACACGCGGCCAAACCGCTTTGCCCAGCGTCTGACCTGAGATTCAAGGTCGTTCCAGATGCCGCCGTTCAGGCCGTGGTCCTGCGGTGTTATGTTGCTCATATAAAAAGTTTCGTTCATGTATGCTTTATCAAAGCTAAAGTCCGCCGCCGGAGCCAGGTGCCCCCTGTCGTAGCCTGAGCGCCTGTAGTCACTTGTTTCTGCCGAGCCGGTGGGAATCTGATAATCAGGTTTAAATTCGTTTGAGCGCTTTGCGTTTTTGCGGAGGTTTGAATCTTCAAGTTTGTATGCGCACCACTCAGCCTGCTCATAGCTTTCGCGGTAACAGACTGTAAAGCCCTTAAAGTGACGGATATAGTGGTCCGGGTGAGCTTCCCTGCTGTTTTTGTCCATGTTACACTCTGGGATTTCAAGATTCAACGGGAGCTGAATCAGCCGGTCTTCGTCTGCATAAAGGCCTGTAAATGCCAGGTTGAATAAAAAAAGCGGCAAAAAAATGTATTTGATAAACTTCATTATTCAAATGTACAACTAACTTGCTGATTTGTCATGAGCGGATGCGCGGGTGTCTGCTCCTTGACAGTTTAAGGCAAAAAATTATAAATTATTTACAGGCAATGACGCCGCAAATAATATTCCGATATATATTTATGGTATGGGTGTATTGTTTGCGGCGTTAAATTTTTACAGGTATAAATTATGTCACAGATTCAGATCCCAAAAAACTACAAATCACTTCTCGGTGCAAAAGAAACCGAACATGCCATCATGATGGTAAAAAACTTCTTCCAGTCACAGCTTTCAACTGCCCTTAATTTGACTCGTGTTACCGCTCCTTTGTTTGTTGAAAGCGGAAAAGGCCTTAACGACGACCTGAACGGTGTTGAACGCGCCGTAAAATTTCCTGTAAAAGACATGGGCGACGCTCAGATGGAAATCGTTCACTCCCTTGCGAAGTGGAAGCGTGTAAAAGTTACTGAACTTGGTCTT
>JAEENG010000073.1 GCA_016283615.1 Treponema sp. | reverse complement strand
CTTCCCTCCGTACTATCGCCGCAAATGCGGGAGTTACAACAGGGGCCATGTACCGTCACTTTAAGGACAAGGACGCTTTTTTCTGTGCACTGGTTGATGACGCCATAGAAACAACAAAAAAAGCCGTTTCTCTTGCTGATTCAGACAATCACATAAATCTGACTCTATCCCGGATGCAGGAACATATAGATTCCGAAAAAGAATCTACCCAAAAATTCCTGAACTATATGTACGATCATTTTGATGCATTCACCCTTCTCCTTACAAAATCAGCGGGAAGCTCCCATGAAGGCTTTCAGGAAGACATCTGTGAACTTTACACGGAAAACTGCAGGCGGACTTTTGACCTGATGTATGAACAGAAAATTGCCACAAAACATGTTTCCCAAATGACAATTCACTTTATGGCTTCTACCATAATCAACGCCTTCTGTGACATCATTCTTCACAACATGCCGAAAAACGACGCTCTGAAATACATTTCTGATATAATTGAATTTACAGAAAGTGGCATGTACAAACTTTTAGGAATTGCAAGGGCCTGATTATCATTCAAAAGCAGCCAAACTGACGTTTTTAACAGGAGGCGTGATAAAAAGTACTTCCCTGTACTTTTTATCACGGGCAATTGCATTCTAAAGCCTGCAATTGCTATTCGCGCCGTCCTGGCGCGTGGCTGCCGCCATGGCTTTATAGGAGGAAAAAATTTATATGAAAGTCATTCTTTTTAACGGAAGCAGGAACGAAAAAGGCAGCACCTATACTGCTTTAAGCCTCGTTGCCGAAGAACTCAACAAAAACGGAATCGAAACCGAGTTTTTCTGGGTGGGAGAGCGCGCCTTAAACGGACAGATTGACCGGCTGGTAGACGAAGCAGTTGAAAAAATCAAGACAGCCGACGGTATGGTTTTAGGCTCCCCTGTTTACTATGCATCCCCGAGCGGCGAACTTATCGCTTTTTTAGACAGATTCTACTGGAAGGGCGAAAAATTCCTGCGCTTTAAGCCTGCAGCTGCCCTTACCATTGCCAGACGTGCCGGAACAACAGCCTGCCTTGATGTACTCAACAAATACATCACCTATGCACAGCAGCCAGTAATCACTTCCCGCTACTGGAATATGGTTCACGGTTCAAACGGAAACGACGTCCTCAAAGATGAAGAAGGCATCCAGATTATGCATACCATCGGCCGCAACATGGCCTGGATTTTAAAAAGCATCGAAGCCGGAAAAAATGCAGGCATCCCCCAGCCGGAAGCCGAAACAAAAATCTTTACGAATTTTATCCGCTAGTTTTATACTACAAAGGGCGCCCCGCCTGCACGGCAGGCGGCCGGGCTTTGCGCACTTCCGCTTAACGCTTCATCCGTCACTTCGTGCCGGACGCCTTTCGGCGGTGCTCCAATCCCTGGCGCTAGAATCTTTTTAACTGACAGTCTGCATATTTTTAACCAACATCAGAACAATCTGTTTCTGTTCCTGTGTAAGTGCTTCAAATTCAGCAACATATTCAAGAAGCTGGCCTGTAAGTGGAATTGTTCCGGTATATTCTTCGCCGGTTAAAAGATATTCAATTGAAACATTAAGTGCTTTTGCAATTTTATAAGCATTACTTACACTTGGTTCCTGAGGATTCTTCTTTAAATAATTATCAATGGTTCTTTTACTCACCCCGGATTTTTCAGAAAGAGCCCGTGTGGTTAAACCCTGATATTCCATTTCATCTTTTAAGAATTCTCTAAACCCCATGCATAAAAGATACCTTGATTAGCGTAAAAAGTGGCAAATTTGACTTTTTTAAAAGTATGGCTATATAATTATTTACTCGGATAAGCGTATTGATATAAATCAACACTCATTTTTTGGAGGTGTACTAATATGAAAAGAAGATTTTTCAGCATAATCTGTTTACTTTTTTCTATACTATTTTACAGCTGCAGCACAGACACAGAAGTTCCTGTTTATCATACAGTGTCATTTGACAGCAACGGCGGAAGTTTTATAACCGCTCAGACAATCGAACACGGTAAAAAAGTAATAGAGCCGGACGAGCCAGTACGTGAGGGATATCTTTTTATGGGCTGGTATAATGGTGAAGAAAAATATTTTTTTACAACTTTAGTAACTTCTGATCTAGTACTTACTGCAGAATGGAAGGTTGCAATTAATTATTACAACATTACATATAGTTCTGAATATAGTACAGCACCAGCATCTATCAAAATTGCTGAGAATTCTGTTTTAACTTCAAGCCACCTGCCAACACTCTCTTCTGAAGATGCTATTTTTAAAGGCTGGTATGTAAACGACAAAAAAATTAATGCAGGTGAAATTATCACAGGAGATTTAAACCTTACGGCAAAATGGCAGGATTATATAACAGTTTCCTATTCAAGTGTTTTTGGTACTTCTCCAAATAGTTTTAACATTAAAATAAACTCCTCTCTTACAGAAGAAAACTTAAAAAATCTTGAAAATGGCTCACACATATTTTTAGGGTGGTATTATTCATGCAATGAAAGCCAAAACGGTACTGGTGTTAAAGCGCAGGCTGGAACAATCTTAAAAACAAATACAACTCTATATGCGAAATGGAAAACAGCGACTGTATCTTTTGAAACAGTTTTTCAAGAAACTATCGCCCCAATAACAAAATTTATCGGAGAATCTCTAAACGAATCTGAAATACAAAGTATCTCACATATAGGTTATTCGTTTGACGGATGGTTTAATGGCAATAACAAATTAACAACGAATTATATTGTTTCTGAAGATATTACTTTTACAGCAAAATTGAGTTTACTCACTTATTCAATAAACTATGTTTTGAACGGAGGTACATTTCTAACAGATGCAGTTAGCACATACACTGTAGAAGATAATATAATATTACCTGAGGTAGAACATACTGACAGAGTATTTGTCGGATGGTATGAAAATGCTGACTTTACAGGAAGCAAAATTTCTGAATGGGAACATACTGAAAAAAACGGCAATCTGACTTTTTATGCAAAATGGAATGGTAGCAAAGCAACAGCAGAAACTATTGTGGAAACCATAAAAAGCATGACAGAATCCGGTACAATCAAAGCAAGTGGTGAATTTAATACACTTTTAATACGAGAAATTAATACTGCACTAAAAGAATTAGCAAATACAAAAAAAGCTATTCTTATAACTCTTGATTTATCTGAAGTAACAGGGTTAACCGAACTTGAAGCTGCTAGCGTTTTCACCGAATATAGTTCTGGTTATTTGGATTATAGGTTAATAAATTCATCGAATTCTTTTTATAATTGCACAAATTTAAGAGAGATAATATTACCTACAATAATTAATTCTATCGGTTGTCATGCATTTTTTGGATGCTCTTCACTTAAAAAAATAACAATCCCAGATAGTGTAACAAATATAGGTATTGCTGCATTCGCTGGTTGTACAGCACTTAATGAAATTACACTGCCATTTACAGGAACCTGTTCTACCACAACAACAGCCTCAAAATCCACATTATTCGGTTATATTTTTGGAACATCTTCTTACACTGGAGCAGTAACTACAAAACAATATTATTCAGATTCTGACTATCAAACATATTATTTACCACCAACACTAACAAAAGTAGTAATCACAAGCGGTATGCTTTTATATGGCACCTTTTCTAATTGCTCCAATCTTACAGATATAATACTCGAAAAGAATGTAACTTCTATTGGCAATAAAGCTTTCTCTAGCTGTTCTAGTCTTTCAAATATTTCTATCCCGGATAGTGTAACTTCTATTGGCAATTACGCTTTCTCTAGCTGTTCTAGTCTTTCAAGTATTTCTATCCCGGATAGTGTAACTTCTATTGGCGATTCCGCTTTCTATAGCTGTTCTAATCTTTCAAGTATTTCTATCCCGGATAGTGTAACTTCTATTGGCGGTGGAGCTTTCTCTAGCTGTTCTAGTCTTTCAAGTATTTCTATCCCGGATAGTGTAACTTCCATTGGCAATTACGCTTTCTCTAACTGTACTGTTCTTTCAGATGTAACTATTGGTTCTAGCGTTTCAAAAATAGGACTAAAAACTTTTTATGATTGTACAAATCTCAAAAACATAACGTTTACTGACTCGACAACTTGGTATTACACAAGCAGTTCTTCATACATTGACGGAACAATAATTAATCCAACAGAGGTAGAAAATGCAGAAAAAATGGCTACTTATCTAAAATCCACATATAAAAATAAATACTTCTACAAACTATAAATAATTATTACGAGGATGTTATATGAATTACGATAATTATAACAATGAAAAATCGACATTTTTATTACAAGGCACTATTTCTGAACTAATGGTCGAAAACAATAATGTTTCTTTTAAAATTTATGGTACTGAAGGCTTTTCCATAAAACGAGGGGGCCAAACCTACAATATATTATCTTCAGGTAAAAATTTAGCTATCTCTTCTACAACACCTGCATTTATAATTTTTCAAGACATTGTTTTTGAGACAAGTGAAAGTAATATACCATTACTTTCGGCTTCAATTACTTCAGGTTTTAAACTCACTTTAATCATAGAAGCTTCAAATAATGATATTATTAAAAATCATCCCTTAACTGTAAAATCGATCAAAATATCAAATAATTAAAAACCCATGCAAGAACAATACTCTACTTATCATTCAGAAAATCTCGTATTTATTGGTGCCGGTTCAACAAGTTCATTAGGTATACCCACGACAAGTACTCAATCAAAGTTCTTTCGCAAGTTAGCAGAAGCTAAAAATGAACAAGAATTATCTAACCTGTTAACTAATTATTTTCTTGAGCCTGATTTATCAAAAATTATTGCATTTTTAAAAATTCTTGACGTGTCTGATTCAATTTTTAATATATCAAATTCAGATATTAAAAATGCATCTCATATTTTTAATAATAAAAAAGAAGATCTTCTAAAAAAGCGAATTATAGAATTACGTCTTGAATATGATTGGAATGCCGCAAAAAAAATCATAAAAATTTGCCCAGAACCATTAGATTCTAATAATGATAACTTAATCTTTGATTTATACTCAATTATTGATAATAAACTTTTAACTAAACAATCCCTTAATCCAAACATTGATGAATCCACATTGCCATTAACACGCTTAAATGGTGCTAGAAACTTCCTGATTTTACTTACAAATGTGTTAATATCATCCGCCTGGTTTAAAATCACAATCGGAGAAAAAGAAGCAGAATTTGAAAAATATAAAAATTTTATTATAGCTTTCAATCATCTTATGTTAAAAGAAGGATTTACTAATAATAGTGTTAAAAACTATAAAAAAGAATCAAGAGATTTTTATCTCTTTTCTACCTCATTCGTATCCTTCAATTTTGATATGGTCTTTCCCTGGATTTTTATGAATTCTCATTATACTTTAAACCATAATCCAGTTTATATCCAAAATCACCCTCTTAAACTATGGCTTGATTATAATGTTGAACATCGAGGGAGAAAAATAAATAATAATAATAAAATCATACCTACTTTAGAATTCACAGAAAGTGTTGCAAGTCGTGAAAATGAAGATGATCACATCGGAACCCCCATCAACCGTGCTGGAAAATTCTACTTTGCACACGGATCCGCCAATTGGAGAGAATGTCCGGCTTGTGGCAGATTAACATTTTATTTTGGTACAAGTGAAAAAAAATGGAATTTTAAATCAAGTGAATTAATTCCTCCTTTTCCTATACCTCTATTTAAATCAGAACAAAATATACATCGTACAGAAAAGGAATATGAATGGAAAGCTATTTTACATAATGACTCTCTTCAATGCATGCACTGCGGACAGGAAACTAAGACAAACGACTCCCCAATGATAATGCAAACAATATATAAATCAACTCCTACATCATTCCTTGAAGAAATACAAAGAAATGTAAAAATTGAACTGAAAAAAGCGAGTCATATTATTTTATTAGGCTATAGTTTGCCTAAAGACGATGTTATTTGGTACCATACATTTTCTGAAGCAGTGAGATCAAGAATAAATAGTAACAAAGAGGCCTTTTGCACAATTGTTATTGGATATAAGGGAAAAAATTGTTATTTGTATGGGGATGAACTATTAAAATATATAAAATCTAGTCCAAAAGATGATGAAGCATTTGGCATAAATGCTATAATAAACTGTATTTCTATTTTCGGTTTATCCAAAGTACGCGCATGGACAGGCGGTATTCCCCAGGTATTCGGAAAATGTACAGAAGCAGATGTAAAAGAACTCTTCTATCCAAATTTTGAACAATGGAAAAATTTCACTTTACCGTCATAACAAGATGAGAGGCAGCCAAATTTTTTGACAGAATATATACACAGTACTGATTCATGCTCACACCTTCTTTTTTAGAATCTTCTGCGATTTTTACGAAAATCCACAATTTTAGGAAAATATTTTACGAAAATTTTCCTAAAATTATCCGCCCCCCCCCCGCTCAACGCAACACCCAGTCTCAACGCAGTTTACGCAGCCGCCCCCACTCATCGCCACAGCAAAATGGAATACAAAAATTAAAGACTTCGGCCTCAACATATTCAGCTACAAAAGAAATGACAACTAAAGAAGGAATTCCAAATCGGTGTCCGAAATGTGGTGAAATTTGGGGTCTTGCTAAGGAAAACACTGGTGCTGGTAATACACTAGGTAAAGCTCTTATCGGAGGCCTGTTGCTTGGACCTATAGGAGTTGTTGGAGGAGCAGCATTCGGAAATAAAACAACTACCTATATATGCAATAAATGCGGATTCAAAAAAGAGTATAAATCTTCTCTCGTAAAGGACGCTGCTACTGGCATAAAAAATATGTTCAAATAAAGAAGGTAAAAAACTAACTTATAAAAAGGAACCTGTGCCGTCATAAGTCCCCTCGACCGGATGTAACAATTATAAAAGGATAACTCTCAATCATAATCCGAAACTTGGAAAAGCCCGGTATTTTTTCTGGTCTTACACGGATCCGTATAAACCTTCATGAATTCCCTTTATTTTTCGAATAATATGGATAATAATTAGAACAGAGCAAAAAGATAATACTCTGGATACAGAGAAATATTGTTAGGTTGACGCCCGCGGTGGGGCGCTTTGTGAAAAACTATGAAAGTAGAGTGTATTGATAAAGAACTTGATTTAACGATTGGAAAAACTTATGAAGTCATAATGCTTGAAAATCAAGGTGACTTATATAGGCTGAAAAATGATTCAGGAATTATACGAAATTATCCTGTCTGTAGTTTTAAAACACTCAAAGTACTGAAAGCAAAATGTATTGAAGATGTAAATATTGATTTAATAAAAGATACAATATATGAGGTTGTTTCTATTGATAAAGATAAAAATGAATGTAGAGTTATTGATGAAAGCGGTGAAGATTATATTTATTCAATGGATTATTTTGAATTTTTATAAGTTGGAAATAATGATGAGGGAAAAAAATGATTCAATTTTTAGAATTTGCTGAAAAAGTTTTGGAACAATCTGATTTGCCATTGATTTATCAAGATATATGGAAAAAAGGCGTTGACATGGAATTAGATAAAATCTTATCAACTTCCGGAAAAACTCCTTGGCAAACTTTAGGTGCAAGACTTTTTTGTGAAGTAAGAGATAATCCAAACTCAAAATTTACTAAAGTTGGTAAAAGGCCTGCGAAATTCTTTTTAAAATCTAAAATGCATCTTCTCTCCTCAGAAATAATTGAAAATATAGATAATGATATTTCTCCAGTAAAAAATGAAAAAATTTTTTACAAAGAAAGAGAACTTCATCCATTATTGAGTTATTTTGCATATACAAATACTTCGTTTAATAACGGAAAAGCAATACTTACAAAAACAATTTTTCATGAAAAATCAAAAAAGGAAGGATTAAATGAATGGATTCACCCTGATATTGTTGGTGTCTATATTCCTATTGAAGATTGGAGTAATGAAATAATAGAATTAAGTAAAATCAGTAATTCAAACACCATAGAATTATTATCTTTCGAAATGAAAAGAGAGATAAATAGATCTAATTATCGAGAATACTTCTTTCAAGCAGTATCAAATTCTTCATGGGCAAATGAAGGATATCTGGTTGCAGCAGAAATTAGTAATGATGATGAATTGATGAACGAATTGGAAAGATTATCTTCTTCTTTTGGTATTGGATTAATAAGATTAGATTTAGATGACATCGATTCATCTACAGTTATTTTTCATTCAAAGAAACGAAAGGAGCTTGACTGGGAAACTATGAATAAATTATGTGAAATAAATGCAGATTTCAAAAAATTTATTCAAGATGTTAAAATCGATTTTGATTCTAAAAGAATTCATAAATCTGAATATGATGAAATTATTTCAGAACCTGAAAATTATATAAATAAAATAAAGAAAAACACATAACAAAGCTTCAAAGCGGATGTCGCGGTCAAGCCTCGCCACCGTTTAAGCAATTGTTATACGGACGCCCGCACTGCGGCGCTTCGAAGGAGAAAAAAAATGAAAAGAATTATTAAAACTTTTATGTTGGGGCTTTCCTTGTTGTTTCTGTCAAGTTGTGTATCACTGAAAAGCACAAGTACAAATTCTACAAGTGAAACGCTGAATGATATGGTCAGGTATAAAAGCTCTTGCAATGAAATTGAAAAAGCAATTAAAAACGGAGCAAATGTAAATGAAGTGAATATGTATGGAGTAACTCCATTAATGTTTGCAGTGGGTAGAAGTGATGTAGAAGTTGTAAAATTATTAATTGAAAATGGAGCTAATGTTTCAGCAGAAGCAAACGGTTCATATACACCATTATTTTATGCTGTAGAAGTGAATAACGATAAAACAATTACTATTGTAGATTTATTATTAGATGCAGGAGCCAATATAGAACATAGAAATTACAAGGGGCAAACAGTTTTATTGTATGCAGCTGAAATGAATTCTAATCAGGAATTATTACAACACTTAATAGAAAAAGGTTCAAATCCAGACAGCTGTGATAGTAAAGGAAATAATTTAGAATATTATAAATCTAATTGCAAAAATGGTATTATTTATTAATCTCATAAAATAACACATTATATCTAAAAAAAATGCGGTCAATGAAGTGCACCCTTAAAGTTGGACAAATAAAGTTCAATTTTGGAGGTGCATTTTTTATGCTTGACGATTATGAGAAAGCATAATTATAATATAATTATGGCTGAAATAATCTTTGAATGGGATCCTGTAAAAGCTGAATTGAATTATACGAAACACAAAGTAACTTTTGAGGAAGCGAAAAGTGTTTTCTATGATGAAAATGCAATCTTAATTGCAGATCCGGATCATTCAAGTATGGATGAAGACAGATTTATAATGCTTGGACTGAGTTCAGAGTTACATATGCTGGTTGTCTGTCACTGTTATAGGGAAAATGACAGAATTAGAATTATTTCGGCTCGAAAAGCAGATACGCTTGAAGCCGCACAATATGGAGGAAGATAAAATGAGAGACCACTACGATTTTTCAAACGGAATAAAAAATCCTTATGCAGACAGACTCAAAAAACAGATTACAATTCGACTTGATGACCAGGTAATTGATTATTTTAAGAATATGGCAGAAGAAACAGGTATGCCGTATCAGAATATTATCAATTATTATCTTCTGGATTGTGTAAAAGAAAAAAAACATCTGGAAGTTGCGTTTAGTAAATAAACCCATATCAAAGCTTCAAAGCCGACAGGCAGTCAAGCTGCCTGCGGTACAACCAGTTGTTATGGGGACACCCGCACTGGGGCGCTTCCGAAGGAGAAAAAAATGAAAAAAATAATATGTCTATTATTGTCTATATTTGTTTTAAGTAGTGTTAATGCAAAAAATCAAGAAAATAAAGATACAAAATTTCCTTGGTCGAATTTTAATGTCAGAGCTGGTGAAGAAATAAAAATGCCAATAGATTGTGGTTTTATTTCTTATGGAAAAACAACTATCTTTGAAAACGATTGGGATTATTCAATTCCTAAAGAATTTGGTAATAAAGTTTTAATTGTTTCTATTCCTTATTCTTTTTATTTTGAAGGAAAGAAACAAGAAGTATTTTATGAATTAATTATAAAAGATGTAGAATTAAAGAAAGAAATTCAGGCAATACAACTTTTTTCGGAAATAAAGTCTGGAACAGTTATAGGGACAGCCTATATTGATAATCCTGGTTTAATTGTAAGAACTGTAACTGGTTATGATCCAAATTTAATTATTGATAGTAAAAATCCTCCTATAGAAGTAGGTAAATATACTTATTACGATGCATCTACTTTCATGCCGACAACTCCTAAGTTATTAACTTTTCAACCAATTCTTTCAAAAAAAGATTCCATAGAATTTTGGGATTATCCAGAATCATTAGAAAGTATAGCTTCAAAAATAAATAAGAAAAAAGAGGATAAAGGTTATATAAAAAGATTACCAAATTATAAAATTTTAATAAAAACAAAATTAGATAAATATCCAGAACATATTCGTACAGAATCTAAGACTGATTTAACATTAAAAATGATGTTCTATTCATTCTGTGATACTGAGCAAATAATAAATTTTGATGGGCTTCCATTTCATTTAGTATTTTATAAGGGCTTTGAAGATTATTTAAAAAAAGAATATAAACTTGGAGATGATATATATCTTTATTTAGTATTTCTATTTGGAAGTAATGGTAAACAATATTATTATGTAAGAGATTTTTCTTTAAAATCTCCAGAACAACAATTTAATGATAAATTAGAAATTATTAATACAACAAAGAAGAAATAAATCACATAACAAAGGTTCGTAGCCGACAAAAACTTTGTCACAAAAGTTGCTCTTCGTGGCTTTACGCCACCGAAACTTTTGCGCCAATGTTGCGCGATGCGCAAAACCGTTTTTACGGTTTAAAACGCTAGTTTTACGCACAGCTCATTGAGCTGGAGAATTAGGGTAAAAAATGAAAAAAATTAATTTCGTTTTATTATTTATTACTTTCGGTTCTTTTTTATATGCAAGTCCAAATTATAAGAATGGAAATGGAACAATTTTACAAGAACCGACAATTGATAACTACAGAATCACAATTCGAAAATGTGAAATTTCAACAATTTGTGGAGAATTTCTAAATGAAAATATGAAAATTGTCTATGAAAATTATGACTATAAAGATAGTGTAGGAAAGTTAATAGATAATGAAAAAATTCAAATTTCTCAATTTTGTAGAATAAAAGATTTAACAAATGAAAATGATTGGAAAAATGGAGAAATTTGGTTAAAAATAAAATCATCTACCTTATCAGGTTGGATTTGCGTGAGAAATAAAGACTATCAATACGGGTGGGGAGATCCGTATCTGGATAACTATTGGGAAGTCTTAGACGAAATTAATATTGATGGAAAGAAATGGACTGTAAGAAAATATGATCGGGGGCTAGTTAGTATTTATGAAAACCTAAATTTACGTGATAACCCTGGTACAAATAATACAAAAGTTTTAGCAGTAATTAGGCCAAATGGAAATCAATTAAATGTGGAAACACTAGCAATGACAGAGGAAATAGAACAAATTGATGGAAAATACGATCATTGGATTAAAGTTAAGTATAACGGTCTTGAAGGTTGGATATTTGGCGGGTTTACTCATGTAGAACATGGTGGTCTAAAATATAGTATTCCAGATGAAGAAATAAGATTTATGTTTGGTTGGGATTAGTAATTATTTTTTCTTAAATAAATATTTTGTTTTAAGAATTAATCTAAAAATATTTGTATAAAAACGTATAACAAAGGTCCGTAACCAACAAACCGGTCCACCCCGCTGCGGTACAACCAGTTGTTATGTGGACGCCCACACTGGGGCGCATTGCTGAAAGAAAATGGCATTTGATTTTAAGAAACAATTCAAGGGATTATATCTTCCTAAAACAAAACCTGAAATTGTTACTGTTCCAAAGGCAAATTACATTGCAGTACGTGGAAAAGGAAATCCCAATGAAAAAGTTGACTCATATCAAAAAGCAGTCAGTATTCTGTATGCTGTGGCTTACACCTTAAAAATGAGCTATAAAACAGATTACAAAATTGATGGATTTTTTGATTATGTTGTTCCACCACTTGAAAGATTCTGGTGGCAAGATAGAATTGACGGAGTTGATTATTCATCAGCAGAATTTTTGACAATTAACGAGGGACTTTGCGTTCAGATTATGCATATGGGATCTTATGATGATGAGCCAGCTTCGGTAAAACTTATGGATGACTACTTAAAATAGAAAGGTTAAGCAAACGATATGAATCAATCTCGACTTCACCACGAAATATACCTTTCTGACCCAAGAAAAGCAGAGCCTGAAAAATGGAAAACAGTTATTCGGCATCCAATAAAGAAATTATAAGAAAAATTTTGTCAATCCTGAATTTTTAGTATGGCGAGTCAAGCTCGCCTTTTTTAGGTGAAATTTTTCAAAGAGTATGATAAAATCAATTGGAGGTATATTATGTCATACGAAATGGTAATTGAACAAGTAAAAACTCTACCTGAACAATTGTTGACATCGGTTTCCGCATTTATAAAGTTGTTGGAAGCTGAACAGTCAGAAATGTATGTTACTAAAACTGCCCCAAAAACAAAAAAGAATTTCCTTGAACTTGCAGGAAAGATTCATCTTGATAGTAATTCCGTAACAGAACTTCGCGAGGCAAGTTTATTATGATTCTCGCAGATACAAATATAATCATCGATTTCTGGGATAAACCTACGGACGATGCCAAGAAGATTTTTGAAGAAAATGAAATAGCTACTTGCGGAGTTATAAAGACAGAATTACTTCGTGGCAGCAATTCTGACAACCAGTTTTTACAAATGGAAGAAGCTTTAAATGATTTTACTTACCTTTCGTTTTCAGAAAAAGACTGGATTTCCCTTTCAAAACAATTTATTACCTTAAAGAAAAATGGACTTGCAGTTCCATTTCAAGATGCGATAATTGCATATCTTGCCATAAAATATAATTGCGAAGTCTGGACAAACGATAAGCATTTCAAACTAATGCAGGTTGTATTACCAGAATTAAAATTGTTTTCAGTTTAGTTATAAAGAATAACACATACCAAAGCTTCAAAGCCGACAGGCGGCCGGGCTTCATCAATTCCTCTTTTATAAACTGCGCCTGCATTCGGTATAAAGTAAATCGA
The DNA here is from genome assembly GCA_016283615.1 of Treponema sp. Classification (GTDB taxonomy): domain Bacteria; phylum Spirochaetota; class Spirochaetia; order Treponematales; family Treponemataceae; genus Treponema_D. The sequence continues at coordinate 29,305 of JAEENG010000073.1, read as the reverse complement.
TTCTGCCTTTTATAACTTCGCTTTTTGTAATTTTCCAGCCCATTGTTTCAAGGAAAGCTTTGTATTCCTCTGCCGTCCACTCATGAGCAAATTTTATGCCGGCAAAGGTAAGAATTTTCTGCCAGAGATTTTTCTTTCCTTTTTCCCGTTCTATAAAATTCGGGGCAATGAGGATTCCGTCAGATTTTAAAACACGGTTGATTTCACAAAGTGCTTTTTCCGGATTGGGTATAATGTGAAGGGCGTTTGCGATCACGACCACATCAAATGAATCATCTTCATACGAAAGATTTGTGGCATCAGCTGTCTCAAAAATCACATTTTGCGGAGCGCCCGCCTTTTTTGCTGTTTCAATCATCTTTGGGGCAAAATCAGTTGCAGTCACGCTTTTTGCAGAGTGAGCAATATGCCGGGCAATCAGTCCCGGCCCTGTCGCAAGCTCAAGTACAGTTTTCCCGCTTACAGCCCCCGATATTTCTTTGTAAAGAAAATCGTAAATATTTTCCTGACTTTTCATTGCCCGCTCGTAAATCGGAGCGAATATATCCCAGACTGATTTTTTCATTTTTTGCTTCCCTGTACAGTTACATCTACCACTCAAAGACTGCCCAGCGGTCGTTCATCTTTGGAAGGATTTTTGCAAAAAGCCATCCGCGGACCGAGTGTTTTTTCATCTCCTCGTTAAAACTGTGCTCTTCCACAAAACGAATTCCTTCGCAAAGGTCAGCAATTTCCTGTCCGCTCCAGGTACCGCTTTTAAAGACTGCGCTGGTGTTTTTTACCGTGTCGTGATATTTCTGATTTTTTACCATGAGGGGATTGTTCTGCTCTGCAATCAGAGTTCCGCCCGGGAAATTTGTTTTGAGGACAAAAAGAAGCTTTGTAATTTCTTCCAGGGTAAGGTACATGAAAAGCCCTTCTGCAAGAAAAAGGACCTTTGAATTTCTTTTTTCACATTCTGCCTTTACGGACGCACACCAGCCTTCCTCAAGCACACTGCCTGAAATCATACAAACCCTCTCCCGCTCAGCAAAAACTTTTTTTCTAAGTTCGATTGAATCCCGCAAGTCCAGGTCAAACCAGAAAATCCGCCCGTTATCCACCCGTGAAAAACGGTTGTCAAAACCTGCCCCAATATTCACGATGACTGCCTCCGGATTTTTTGTGATAAAATCCTTTACCATGCGGTCAAGCATGACTGTACGGGCAATAACGCCTTCGTGGGACATAAATTTATCAAAAGGCGCCGTGTTGATGCCGAGAGTTTTTACCATCTCCACAGCCACATCGTCACGGACGCGGGGATTTTTGCGCAGGCTTTCGCTTGCCTTAATTGCCACAGGAATAAGGGCAGTTGTCTCAACATCACCAAGATTTATAGTCATTTTAATTCCCCCAAAAAAAACCGGCTGCCCTGGAAATTAATTCACTTCATTGGACAGCCTCTTTATATTTTTTATATTTTTTCTACTTTAACTTTTTGTAGCCGTAAACAGCTGTGTCCCCAAGTTCTTCTTCAATCCGGATGAGCTGGTTGTACTTGGCCATACGGTCTGTGCGGCTCATGGAACCGGTCTTAATCTGTCCTGAGTTTGTTGCAACTGCAATGTCGGCAATTGTTGTGTCCTCGGTTTCGCCTGAGCGGTGGCTTGTGACCGTGGTGTATCCGTGGCGGTGTGCCATTTCGATTGCTTCAAGAGTTTCTGTGAGGGAGCCAATCTGATTTACCTTGATAAGGATTGCGTTTCCGGCTCCCATTTTGATTCCTTTTTCGAGGAATTTAACGTTTGTTACAAAAAGATCGTCTCCCACAAGCTGGCAGCGGTTTCCGATTCGTGCTGTGAGTTTTTTCCAGCCTTCCCAGTCGTTTTCGTCAAGGCCGTCTTCAATTGAGTCAATCGGATATTTTGTAATCAGCTCTTCAAGGTAAGCAATCTGCTGGTCATCGCTGAGGCATTTTCCGTTAGGGTCTTTTGGAGTTCCGTTAGAAAGCTCTTTGTAGTTGTAGAAGAATTTTCCATCTTTTTCTACGCTGAATTCAGAAGCGGCGCAGTCCATTGCGATTTTTACGTCTTCGCCAGGTTTGTAGCCTGCATCTTTGATTGCCTGAACGATTGAGTCCAGGGCGTCATTGATTCCGTCGAATTTCGGAGCGAAGCCGCCTTCATCGCCTACAGCAGTTGAAAGTCCGCGACCTTTAAGCAATTTTGCAAGAGCGTGGAAAACTTCTGCACCCATTCTGATTGCTTCTTTTTCTGATTTTGCACCGACAGGGCGAATCATGAATTCCTGGAAAGCGATCGGGGCGTCTGAATGTGCACCGCCGTTGATGATATTCATCATTGGAACAGGAAGAACATGTGCGTTTGCGCCGCCGATATAACGGTAAAGAGGAATGTTCAAAGCCTTTGCAGCGGCCTGAGCGGTAGCGAGTGAGACACCGAGGATTGCGTTTGCACCAAGTTTTGATTTTGTCGCTGTTCCGTCGAGGGCGAGCATCTTCATATCGATTGCACGGTGCTCAAAAACATTGTCGCCTTTGAGAGCCGGAGCGATGATTTTGTTTACATTTTCAACGGCTTTAAGAACGCCCTTTCCGCCGTATCGTTTTTTGTCTCCGTCGCGAAGCTCAAGGGCTTCATTTTCTCCTGTTGAAGCTCCGCTTGGAACTGCAGCACGTCCAAGAACGCCGTTTTCAAGAATTACATCCACCTCGACAGTAGGATTTCCCCGTGAATCAATGATTTCCCGACCGATTACACTGCTGATGGCAATTTTATTCAACATTTTTAAACCTCCAATAAATTGCGAAAAAAAAGCAAGCTTGTTGAAGTTTTCCTTACACTGCAGAAGTGGAACTTTTTCCTCAGCAAACTTGCAAAGATCCCGATGTGGCTAGTATCAGGCAGTTAGCATTTGCTAACTTGAGTTAGTCTAAACTTTGTGCCCGATTCTGTCAAGGTGAAAGTTTTCCGCCTGTTCTCAACCATTAAAGTTTCCAGCTGACAGCCTTTTTGCGGCTGTCTATAAAGCGGGCATAGATTCCGCCTGATTTTATAAGTTCATCGTGCTTTCCCTGTTCGGCGATCCGTCCCTTGTCCAGGACTATTATCTGGTCGGCATTACGGACGGTTTTAAGGCGGTGGGCAATCATGACTACGGTCTTTTCTTTTGTAAGTTCCTTGATTGCTGCCATAAGGTCACGCTCGTTTTCAGGGTCAACATTGGCAGTGGCTTCGTCCAGGATGATGACAGGAGCATCTTTCATAATTGCCCGGGCAATTGAAATGCGCTGTTTTTCTCCGCCGGAAAGACTTGCCCCTCCTTCACCGATTACCGTTTCATAGCCGTCCGGCAGGGAAGAAATAAAGTCATGGCAGCAGGCTTTTTTAGCAGCTGCAATAACTTTTTCCATGGAAGCATCCCTCTGTCCAAAACGGATGTTGTTTGCAATTGTATCGTGGAAAAGATAGACATTCTGGAAGACAAAGCTGAAATTTGCCATGAGGCTGTCCATGTCATAATCCCTTACATCCTTTCCTCCAAGGGTGACACTGCCACTGTCCACATCCCAGAAACGGGCCAGAAGATGACAGAGGGTTGTCTTTCCGCCGCCGGAAGGTCCCACAATTGCAGTCGTCGTACAGGCCGGAATCGTAAACGAAAGGCCGTCGATGATTTTGCGGGGATTTGAAGAATCCGGATCGTATGAAAAACTGATGTTTTGGGCAGAAAGGTCATTGACTTTGTCAAAATGACCTTGTTCTTTGCTCGCTTCCGCCTTCGCAGCACAGCTGCTCGGAGACTCGCTAAAAACAGTCCGCTGGACTGTTTTTGCCTGCTCCGCATGCCGCTCGCTTCCCTCAATGTCCATCATGGGCACATCAAGAATTGCCTGTGCCTTTTTAACGCCGATGTCAATTGTCCTCAGGAGGGCGCTGTAGTTTCCCCCTGCTTCCAGGGCAGTAAAAAGCATGAATGAACAGACAAGCATGACCGCACAGTTTTCCAGCGGCATTGTTCCCTGCAGATAAAAATAAATCGAGGCCAGCATAATCGCAACACCAGTCATTTTTGCCACAAGACTCTGAATGGCGGCAATGGGAATACAGCGGAGTTCCATTTTAAGACAGACTTTCTTTGCCTCATTGATTACGGCGTTCAGTTCTGCACTCCGGCTTCCCGTAAGGTTATATGAACGAACTTCTGCGATTCCCTGAATGTATTCAAGAATTTTACTGACCTGCTTTTCGTCGGCGATATTTTTTTCTTCAGAAACACCCAGGACAGAAAGCCTCATAAAAACATTTACGAACTGAAAAAGCAGAAAACCTGCCAGGGCCACAAGAGCAATCCTCACATCAAAGAAGAAAATCATAACGATAATCAGGGCCGAATCCAAAAGCCCCTGCATTACAAGCATGACTGCCCGGGTTGCAATGTCCCCCACCAGTTCCATGGTGTTTGTGGTAACGGAAGTTATCTGTCCCAGGGAGTTTTTGTTAAAATAACCCATGGGAATGTAGCGCAGGTGCTCGGCAATTTCGATGCGTTTTTTGGCACAGGTGCGGTAGCCGCCTTCGGTCTGCCACATGGAAACAGTCTTTTTAGTGATGATGGCGGCCGTCACGCTAAAAAGCATGATTCCAAATGAAAGCCATATTGTGCGGCTTGTAAAAGGCTCCCCTGCGGTAAGCCTTCTGATTAAACCCTGAATCATTACGGCTATGGCAGCAATCCTCAGGGCCATGAAAAATGAGTTTACGACTCCAAGAGCAATTGAAGCGTAAAATTTATTGCGGTTTTCTTTGTCACAAAAATTAAAAAAGTTCCGTAAAATTTCAAACATTGTATCCTCCTTTAAAAACTCCGCGTTAGCGGTCGTGCAGGAGGCACGAAATCGCAGTTTTGCCAACGGCAAAAACTGCATGTGATAAAAAGTACAAGGATGTACTTTTTATCACACCCCCTGCTACTCGTCTTTACTCTGTACATGCGCTTCCCACATTGATTTGTACAAGCCGTTTTGGGCAAGAAGTTCCTCATGCGTACCATGTGAATCAATCCTGCCGTCTTTGATTACATAAATCTGACCGGCATCTTTTACTGTTGAAAGCCTGTGGGCAATTACAATCAGGGTTTTCCCCTGCACAAGGCGGGCAACGCTTTCCTGGATGATGGCCTCGTTTTCCGGATCGGTATACGCCGTTGCCTCATCAAGAATAACAATTGGAGCGTCCTTCATCATGGCTCTTGCGATTGCAATTCTCTGCCGCTCGCCGCCGCTTAAATGAGCACCGCTTCCTCCCACAAGTGTGTCAAAGCCCTTTTCAAGGCCCATGATAAAATCATAGCAGCCGGATTTACGGGCAATTTCTTCAACTTCACTGTCAGTGGCGTCCAGGCGGCCAAGACGGATATTTTCCCGGATGGACAGGTCAAACAAAAAGTTGTCCTGACTTACGTAGGCCACCCGGCGGTTATATTCTTCAAGGGAAAGATCTTTGATATTTACGCCGCCGATTTCAATTGCTCCGGAATTCACATCCCAGAGAGAGGCGATAAGGCGGGCAATGGTAGACTTGCCGCTGCCGCTGGGTCCCACAAGGGCGGTGTAGGAACCTGAAGGAAGGGTCATGCTGATTCCGTGTAAGACTTCAGTTTCCGGGGGCGTTGCGGGTAGGGAGCGACCCGTTAGGGGCAAAACCTGTGAGACAGGTTTTGAGCGAGTCTCGGCGAAGGCTGTGCCTGAGCCGCCCCCCGCAGAAGGGGTAGCGGAAGACGACTGGTCGGCTGGAGCGAGGGGAAGGCTTTCCCCTTTTCTATAACTAAATCTCACATCACGAAGCACAATCGAATTGTCCGCAGGCTTTTTCTCGTCTTTTTCAGGGCGGTCAAGTTCTTTCATATCCATAATGCCGCCGACTTCGCCGAATATTACCCCTGCCTTTGCAATGTCATCGTGATAGGAATAAACCGTAAGCAGAGGCTGAATCACACTCATGGAAAGAATTATGACTGTTATAAAATCAATTCCTGAAAGGCTTCCCTTCAGAAAGAAATAACCGCCGGCCGGAAGGACTGCAAGCAATGTGGAAGGAGCAATCACAAAGGCAATGGTAAAAGGCCAGATGCAGTCCCGCATCCACTCAACATAACAGTCAGAGCCTTCTCTGGCAGCTGTGACAAATTTTTCGTAGGATGATTTTGATTTTCCGAAAGCCTTGATGACTTCAATTCCGTTGATGTATTCCACTGCAGTGTCGTTGAGGATTTTTGTTTTTTCAACGGCATTTTTAAATCGCTCCGTCATGTTAATCATCATGAAAGAAGCAGAAATCATGCCGACCGGGAGGGTTGCAAGGGATGCAAGCCCCATTCTCCAGTCAATGTGGAACAGGTACACGAACATTACCAAGGGAAGGATCAGGTTACTGGTCCATTCAGGCAGGATGTGGGCAAGGGTAGTTTCCATGCTGTCAATCCGCTCAATGAGAATATTTTTCAGTGTGCCCGAGGGCATATCAAGAACAGAACCAAGGGGAAGGCGCGAAAGCTTGTCACAGAGCTTTTTGCGGATATTTGCAAGAACATTGAATGTGGCCACATGGCTTAAAGTAGTCGATATCATGTGGAAAAAAGCATTTCCCGCCCAGAAAAGGGCGATGAGGGCGCACTGGCGCAGATAAAGGTTCCAGTCACGAAGGCCTGAAAGCAATTCCCCTACGATTGCGGCAATCAGGATGTAAGGGACAATTCCACAGGCAACTTTAAGCAGGGCAAAAAAGATGCTTGCAAAATAGGCACTCTTTTTTTCTCCTGCAAAGGTAAAAATCCATGAAAGAAGAGATTTATTTTGAGACAATTTTAATTCTCCTGTTGTTAGCCCTTGCTAACTAATCGAATAATATAACAGTGTTATATTTCATGTCAATACAGGCACTTTCAAAAATCCACTTTTGCTCTTATACTTTTCTTATGGCAGAAAATACTTTGCAAAAAATCCATAAAATTGCCACGGGCGAGTTTCTGGAAAAAGGTTTCCGCGGGGCATCCCTTCGCGAAATCGTTAAAAAAGCAGGAGTCACAACCGGAGCATTTTACGGGTACTACAAGAGCAAGAAAGAACTTTTTACCGCACTTGTACAGCCTCATGCGGATTATGTCTCAAACCTGTTTGTAAGCCTTATTGAACAATTCAAAAGCCTTCCGAAATCTGATTGGATAGCAAACATGTCGACCTTTTCAAAACAGGGAGCCCTGCAGATTTACGAATATGCCTACAACCAGAAGAACGCCTTCCGTCTCCTTTTAAACGCCAGCGAAGGAACAGAATTTGAAAACTTTGTTCACGACATGATTGAAAAAGAAATTGAAATAACCCACATTTTTTACAAGGAACTGAAAAAACAGGGTTATACTCCCTACGCTTTTGACCAGACCCTGGAACACCTGATCATTTCAGGTGAATTTACTGCCGTCTTTGAACTGATTGTTCACGACATTCCATTTGAAGAAGGAATAAAATGCGCCGAAAAAATCCACGATTTTTATGAAGCCGGCTGGGCAAGCGTGCTCAAACTGAGTTAAAGGGGAAACTGATTTCATAAAAAACTGCCGTTTTAAAAAATTTTTACTATATTTTAATAAACAGTCAAAGGATTTTTTATGAAACAATACACAGTTACAGGCATGACCTGTGCCGCCTGCTCTGCCCGGGTAGAAAAGGCTGTCTCAAAGGTTGCAGGAGTTGAATCCTGCTCGGTAAGCCTTCTTACAAACTCAATGGGTATTGAAGGAACTGCAGATGACGCTCAGATTATCGAAGCCGTAATAAATGCCGGCTACGTTGCATCTGTAAAAGATGAAACAAGCAGTGACTCTTCTGAGCGCACCGGAGAAAACGACCTTACAGACAGGGAAACTCCTGTCCTTAAAAAACGCCTGATTTTTTCACTGATTCTTCTGCTTCCACTCCTATATGTTTCAATGGGACATATGATGTGGAACTGGCCTCTTCCGCCCGCCATGCAGGATAACCATATTGCCATGGGATTGTACCAGCTTATTCTCAGCGCACTCATAATGGTTATAAACCAGAAATTCTTTATAAGCGGTTTTAAAGCCCTCTTTCATCTCTCACCTAACATGGACACTCTGGTTTCCCTGGGTTCGCTCGCTTCGTTTGTTTACAGCACTGCCGCCCTCTTTTTGATGACCAGTGCCCAGCTTAAAGGTGACAGCCAGGCTGTTGTTAAATACATGCACGAATTCTATTTTGAAGCCGCCGCAATGATTTTAACCTTAATCACGACCGGCAAAATGCTCGAAGCCCGCTCAAAAGGAAAAACAACTGATGCCCTCAAAAGCCTCATGAAGCTTTCTCCGGAAACTGCAGTTCTCCTTGTCGATTCAAAAGAAATAACAGTTCCCGTTAAGAACGTAAAAAAAGGCGACATCTTTATTGTACGCCCGGGCCAGAGTATTCCTGTTGACGGAATAATTCTCGAAGGAGAATCGTCTGTTAACGAATCTGCCCTTACAGGCGAAAGCATTCCGGCAGACAAAAAAGCCGGAGACTCTGTAAGCGCCGCTACAATAAACACTTCAGGATTCTTAAAATGCCGTGCAGAGCGGGTCGGACAGGATACTACCCTTTCCCAGATTATCGCCATGGTAAGTGATGCGGCCGCAACAAAAGCCCCAGTTGCAAAAATTGCAGACAAAGTTTCAGGCATTTTCGTTCCGGCAGTTATCGGCATAGCACTCATAACCTTTGCAGCATGGTTTTTAACCGGTTCAGATGCCGGAACAGCCCTTACCCGTGCTGTAGCCGTACTCGTAATCAGCTGCCCGTGCGCCCTGGGCCTTGCAACCCCGGTTGCAGTTATGGTCGCAAACGGAAGTGCAGCCCGGAACGGAATTCTCTTTAAAACTTCTGCCGCCCTGGAAATTGCCGGAAGAACTGATATAGTCGTTCTGGACAAAACGGGCACAATCACAAACGGAACCCCGGAGGTAACAGACATTCTGCCTTCTCCGCAAAGCACGGAAGAAGAACTTCTTTCCTGTGCCTTCTCCCTTGAAAAAATGAGCGAACATCCTCTTGCAAAAGCTGTAGTCAGGGCCTGCACGGAAAAAAACATCAATGCAAAGGAAGTAAGCGGTTTTAAAGCCCTACCCGGAAACGGCCTTTCTGCAAACCTTTCAGACAAAACTCTCTCAGGCGGAAACCTTGAATTTATCAAAACAAAAACTTCCGTCCCGGAAGAAATTCGTCAAAAAGCACAGTCCCTTTCCCAGTCCGGAAAAACTCCGCTTTTCTTTGCCCTTGATGACAGATTCCTCGGCATAATTGCAGCAGCAGACACAATCAAAAAAGACAGCCCCGAAGCCGTAAAAGAATTAAAACAGATGGGAATCCGCGTAATAATGCTCACCGGAGACAACGAACAGACGGCACGCGCAGTTGCCGCACAGGCCGGAGTCGAAGAAGTAATTGCAGGCGTCCTCCCCGACGGAAAAGAAGAAGTAATCCGTAAACTCCAGGAAGAATCTTCCGCTCCTCAAGCCGGCCGCAGCAAAAGCAGGAAAAATTCAAAAAATAAAGTTGCCATGGTCGGTGACGGAATCAATGATGCTCCTGCCCTCACCCGCGCCGACACTGGAATCGCAATAGGCGCCGGTACAGACGTAGCCATCGACAGTGCAGATGTTGTACTTATGAAAAGTTCACTTGCAGATGTTCCGGCAGCAATCCGCCTGAGCCGTGCAGCCCTCCGCAACATCTACCAGAACCTTTTCTGGGCCTTCTTTTACAATGCGGCAGGAATTCCTCTCGCGGCAGGGGCGTTTATAAAAGCTTTCGGATGGCAGCTCAACCCGATGTTTGCTGCAGCCGCAATGAGCCTTTCAAGTTTCTGCGTTGTAAGCAATGCACTAAGGTTAAACCTTTTTAATATTTATGGCAAAAAAACAGTCAGAAAAAATACACAAACACACAAGGAGTCCAAAATGGAAAAAACTGTTTCAATCAACGGAATGATGTGCAGCCACTGCGAAATGCACGTAAAAAAAGCCCTAGAAGCCCTCGACTTTATAGAAAGCGCTAAGGCAGACCACGAAGCAAAAAAAGCCGTGCTCACCCTTAAAGAAGGGGCAGAATTCAGCGAAAGCGCCGTAAAAGACGCAGTGACAGAAGCCGGCTACGAGTTCAAGGGAATTGAATAAGAGAAAAGACTGATTACTCAGTATATTCCCGCAGAATTGCACGTACGCCGTCCAGATAATTCTGCCCGAACATGTTGAGGTGGTTCAGCAGATGATACAGATTGTACAAATCGCGTCTGTCATCATAGCCGCTTTCCAGAGGAAACGCTTCATTGTAGGCTTCGTAAAAGCGGCTGTTGAATCCACCAAAAAGTTCGGTCATTGCAAGGTCGGCCTCGCGGTGACCGTAGTAAACTGCCGGGTCAATTAAAACGGCCTTTCCTTCAGGACCACACATTACGTTTCCGGCCCACATGTCACCGTGCAAAAGTGAAGGCGCATCCGGTTCAATCAGGAATTTATCAAGGTTATCAAGAAGTTTAGAAATTCGTTTTCTGTCAGACTCATCAAAATATTTGTCTGCGTCTTTAAATTGAACTGCAAGGCGGTTGTCGCGGAAAAACTCTATCCAGCTTTTGGTCCATGTATTTTTTTGAGCACGGGCTCCGATATAATTGTCCTGGTAAAAGCCAAAACCATTTGAGCCTTCCGAACCGGAAAAGCGGTGCATTTTTGCAAGGCTCTGTGCAAAGTCATCCCAGAAATTTACGGCAAAATTTCCTAATTCAACAAAAGAAAGAAGCAGAAAACTATAACCCACCTGCTCGCCGTTATCGGTTCCATAACCCAGAACTTTTGGAGTTGTAATGGCGTTCGATTTTTGAATTTCTTCAAGTCCGGCCCGTTCGCATTCAAAAAAGTTAAAATTCTCCCTGGCGTTTGCCTTCATAAAAACTTTTGTGCCGTCAGTGAGCGTAAGCCCGTAAGCCTTGTTTATGTCGCCGCCTGTGAGTCTGTCAGTTTTTGCGATTTTTACCGAGTTCCCGAATAAATCAACCAGAGCACCGGCAAGCGAATCATATTTTTTTATCACTTCTGTAACTGTCCTGCATCCATTTTCAAGATTACATCTGCGTATTTGGCCGCTTCGTTTTCGTGGGTTACGAGCATAACCGCACAGCCGCTGTCAGCTGTTTTACGCAAAAGATTAAGAACTATGTTTGTGTTTTCGTCGTCCAGATCGTCTGTCGGCTCGTCTGCAAACAAAACTTTTGGTTTTAACAAAAGTGCACGGGCAATCGACATCCGGCGCATTTCGCCGCCGCTAAGTTCGCTCATGCGGGCGTTTTCAAGATTCAATATTCCCACCATGTCCAGAAGTTCGCGGGCACGCTCAGTGTAATCTGAGCTGTCTCCCTTTAAAAGCGCAGCCGGAATAAGTACGTTTTCCAGAACCGAAAGTGCGTACAGACCGTTCTGTCCCTGAGGAATTACACCAAACCACTCGTTACGAAGATGCGAAAGTTCCTTGTCTTCCATGCGGTACAAGTCTTTCCCGTCGAGCATCACACTTCCCGAATTTGGTTTTAAAAGACCGGCGCACATGTAAAGGAGGGTGCTTTTTCCGCTGCCTGAGCGGCCGGTAATTTCTGTTAGCTTACCCGGTACAAGTTCAAGAGTGCACGGTTTGACCGCTTCAAAATGACTCTGGTTTTTTGTCGGTCTGTAATATTTTTTTGTTACGTTTTGAGCAACGAGCATCAGTTTCCCTCCCGCAAAATTACACCGGTATCAATTTTACTGATTTTCAGTACACTGGCAATAGAAGTCAAACAGCCGGTTATCAAAGAAAGAATTAAAGTAATCAAAGCAAGAAGAGCGATTTTTCCGGGTCCCGCGATAAGGAACGGAAGCGCAAGTTTTTCTTCGAGCGAACTCTGGAACGGAATAATCAGCATAACTCCAAGGGCAATTCCAAGGAGGCTTCCTGCAAGGTTTAAAATCATGGATTCGCTGAATACAAGTGCCGCAAGTCCACTCCGTGTTGAACCCATAACGCGCATAATTGCAAATTCCTTTTTACGTTCATTCATAATCATAGTAAATACAATTACGATTACAACCAGACACAAAATCCAGACTACAAAAATCAATGTGCCGAGCAAACCTGCAATCTGGCTCATATTATTTCCGACATTTACGGTCATCGATTTAGTCTGTACGGCCGTAACTTCCGGAACATTCTGATTTATAAACTGAACTACATCTTCGACGGCGTATTCATCGTAAACCTTTACCTGGATTGAACTTACAACGTCGTCCGGGCTGGTGTTCTTTTCAATGTTTTTGCCCATCGTAATCATGGAGCCGGTCAAAGTTTTGATTGTATTGATTGTAGAATACACGCCGGAATCAAGCCCTGTTCCTGTCGGAGCAAGCTGGCCTGCCACATGGCACTCAGTTCCGTAAAAAGTAAGTTTTTTGTTTTCCGGAACTATGATTTTTGAACCCACAAGAATGTCGAGAGGTTCAAGAGTTCCGTTAAAAGTTTTACTGATCCACGGTTGAACCGTAAAATCAGTTTCGGGGTCAAATCCAATCATCTGCAGCTTAACTGAACAGCATCCTGCATTCATGGAAGCCAGAAAGAGCTGCGGCGAAACCTTTTCAACTCCTTCCACTGCGGCAACTTTTTGAACCAGACCTTTGTCCATATAAAAATATGTACAGTTTCCGTCAAAAAGAATGGATTCAAAAGTTTTGCGTTCAGCAGTTTCTTTTGGAACAACAATTATGTCAGCCCCAAGCCTCAATTCAAGACTTTCCAGTCCGTTTTTAAGCGATGTCAAAACAAGTGCTCCGGTAAAAACTGTAAACGACAACAGGGCGGCAAAAACTAAAAGCGCGGTTGAACGTCCTTTTTTACCGATTAAGTTCAAAAACGGCAGAGACTGGATTTTCATTTATAACTCCGTAAAATTTTATTTTTTTGACTGAATGATTGAATCAATTACGGCTGCGGCGATAAGCACAACTGCAATTACTACAATCGCAGGATGCATTATAGTGTGACAGCGCATTGTTTTCATCATGCACAAATGAATAATGTGTCCCGGAACAAGGGCTGCAAAAACAGCAACCGGAACGATACTCAAAGAAAGACCAAGCTTTACTTTTGAATTTTTTACAAAAAGGCGGGCAAGAGCAATCACAGCAAGTACAACTGAAAGACCTTTTTCAATCTGACCAGCCCAGTGACACATCATCCAGCTTCCGTCATCCTTTGGACCACATGCTCCAAAAAAGCTGAAAATTCCTGCCACAAAGAATACAGAAACGACTGCAAGAACAATGTCGCTTACACCGATATTTAACTTTTTGTCTGCCATAACAGAACCTCCATCAACAGGAATCTATCACATTTCAAAAAGAAATGTAATTCACTATAGAAAATTTATATATTCAATATCAGTCCCCGTTTTTTTATAATTTTTAATTAAATTCTTTAAAATGCGACTTTTATCAGTTATCATTTTAGGTGAATAAAAATTTGCATTTTCTCGCAAAGAAGTCCGGTTGAAAATGCCGGACTTTTCTTTTTTGAATTTGCATCAGTGGAGATTTATATGAGTTCATCATTAACAAAGAGTCAGGAAGAAATTAACCTTCTTGTTTCCAAAGCCCAGAGAGCTCTGGAAGAATATGCTGATTTTGATCAGGAAAAAATCGACTATATCGTTGCAAAGGCCAGCGTTGCAGCCCTCGATCATCACGGAACTCTGGCCAAACTTGCCGTAGAAGAAACAAAGCGCGGCGTTTTTGAAGACAAGGCTACCAAAAACCTGTTTGCCTGCGAATACGTTGTTAACAATATGCGCCACCTTAAAACAGTTGGTATCGTTGAAGATGACGATGTAACAGGTATCGTAAAAATTGCTGAACCAGTCGGCGTTGTTGCAGGTCTTACTCCGGTAACCAACCCTACTTCTACCGCAATCTTTAAGTCACTTATCTGTCTTAAAACCCGCAACCCGATTATTTTTTCTTTCCACCCGAGCGCCATCAAATGTTCAATTGAAGCCGCAAAAATCGTTTACGAAGCAGCTGTTGCAGCCGGCGCTCCAGAAAACTGTATTCAGTGGATTGAAGAACCATCGATGGAAAAAACAAACGACCTTATGAACCACCCGAACGTTGCAACAATCCTTGCTACCGGCGGTAACGCAATGGTTCGTGCCGCATACTCCTGCGGTAAGCCTGCACTCGGTGTTGGTGCGGGAAACGTTCCGGCTTACATCGAAAAAACCTGTAATCTCAAGCAGGCCGTTAACGACGTTGTAATGTCAAAGGCATTCGACAACGGTATGATTTGTGCTTCTGAACAGACAGCCATCATCGACAAAGAAATCTGGAATGATGCAATCAAGCTGTTCAAAGAATACCGTGCATACGTTGCAACTCCGGAAGAAAAGAAAAAGCTCGAAAAATACATGTTCGGCGTAACAAACGATCCGACCGTTGCAAAATTGAATCCTGACATCGTTGGTATGGCACCGGGCGTGCTCGCTAAAAATGCCGGCTTTACAATTCCTGAACGCACAAGCATCATCCTCGCTGAATGTAAGGACATTGGCGTTGAAGAATGTTTGACACGCGAAAAACTTTCTCCTGTTCTTGCAATCGTAAAAGCAAAGGACACAGAAGACGGTCTTAAAAAGGCAGAAGCTTCAGTCCGCTTTAACGGACTTGGACACTCAGCTGCAATTCACACTTCGGACAAAAAACTTGCAGAACGCTTTGGCGACTTAGTTCCTGCAATCCGCATAATCTGGAATTCACCATCAACATTCGGTGGAATCGGTAACGTTTACAACTCATTCCTTCCATCGCTTACACTCGGCTGCGGTTCATACGGACACAACTCAACCGACGACAACGTAAGCGCCGTAAACTTGCTCAATATCAAAAAACTCGGAAGGAGACGAAACAATATGCAGTGGTTTAAAGTACCATCAAAAATTTTCTTTGAACGCGATTCGATTGAATACCTTCACCAGATGAAGAATGTTCACAAGGTAATCATTGTAACAGACCGCTCAATGGTAGATCTCGGATTTGTTGACAAAGTTACAGACCAGCTCAAGCTGCGCCGCGACCCGGTTCAGTACCAGCTTTTCTGCGATGTTGAACCGGATCCGTCAATTCAGACAGTACACGAAGGCGTTGAACTTATGCGCAGTTTTGCTCCTGACACAATCATCGCACTTGGCGGCGGTTCTGCAATGGACTGTGCAAAAGGTATGTGGCTGTTCTACGAAAATCCGGAAGTTGACTTTAACGACCTCAAGCAAAAGTTTATGGACATCCGTAAGCGCGCTTTCCGTTATCCAAACCTCGGTCAGAAGGCACAGCTTGTTTGTATCCCGACTACATCAGGAACAGGTTCGGAAGTTACACCATTTGCCGTAATCACAGACAAGGTTGAACACAAAAAATATCCGCTCACAGACTATGCTCTGACACCGACAATTGCGATTATCGACCCGACATTCACTTACAGTCTGCCGCCAAAGATTATCGCAGATACAGGTATGGACGTTTTGACTCACGCAACAGAAGCTTACGTTTCTACACTTGCCAACGACTTTACAGACGGTATCTGTATTCAGGCAATAAAGATGGTATTCCAGTATCTTGAACGCTCATACAAAGCAGGCTTTAAAGACGCTCCACGGGATGACGAAGCAAAAGAAAAAATGCACAACGCTTCTTGTCTTGCAGGTATGGCTTTTGCCAACGCCTTCCTCGGAATGAACCACTCGATGGCTCACAAGGTTGGTGCCGAATTCCACGTACCGCACGGAAGGGCAAACGCAATTCTTCTGCCATATACAATCCGCTACAACGGAACTCAGCCGGATAAGTTGAGCACATGGCCAAAATACAACTACTACAAGGCCGCAGAACGCTACGCAGAACTTGCACGCATGCTCGGCCTCCCTGCAAAAACAACCGCAGAAGGTGTAGAGTCTTACGCAAAGGCCTGTGGTGAACTTGCCGCCCGCCTCGGCATCGAAATGAACTTCAAGAGTCAGGGTCTCGACAAAAAAGTTTACATGGACGCTGTTGATAAGCTCGCCTTCCTTGCATACGAAGACCAGTGTTCACCGGCAAACCCGCGTGTACCGCTTGTCGAAGACATCAAGAAGATTTTGACTGATGCCTACGATTCTCAGGAATTTTTGATTAAAAAGTAAACAGGTAAAGCCTCCGCTAGAGACGGAGGCTTTTTTTTGCTATACTTTTTTTATGAAACTTTATCCTGCAAAGAGTTTTGATATTAATTCGATAATGGCAATTGAACGGTCTGCCTTTATTCCCCAGATTCAAGAAAAGCAGAAAACGTTCGAAGAACGCATGAGCGTCTTTCCAAACGGATTTTTGATTTTGCAGGATGTTTCAGAAAAGACCGTCCTCGAACAGGGGCACGCAGTTACCGCCGGATATTTTTGTTCAGAAATATGGCCATCGATTCCCGAAGACAAATTTTTTGAACTGGGGCACTCTGCCAGAAAAATGCATACTGACACCGGCTCTGTTTTATATGTAAGCTCTTTTGCACTTGCTACCGATTACCGCGGAAAGGGCCTTTCATTCAACTTTTTTAAGGATTCATTGAATTCAATTTGCGGCGCCTATAATTCAATCAAAACCGTTGTCCTCCTCGTAAACCAGGAATGGACGGGCGCGCTTTCTGTCTACAAAAAATTGAATTTTAAAACCCTGCGTATAATAAAAGAGTTTTTTCCGTCTCTGCATAAAGCAAAAAGTGACGGATTAATTATGACTGCAGACGCCGATAATTTCAGATTGAACGGAGAAGGCTCAAATGACTGACGAAGAATGGATTGCTTTTGTTTCTTTTAGAAACGACTTTAAACAATACTGCACCCGGTTGAACCAGAAGTTTTCTTCTGTCCTCAAGCCTCTCCAGAAAGAAGCCGCCCTTTTAGGAAAATCTCCCGAATACCCGCTCCAGACCGCAGTGGTTTACAACAGCGCGCTTGATTCAGTTACGCAGCAGGATCAAATCAATCTTATTGTAATCGGCGACAACCCCGGCAAAGACGAACAGCTGGAAAAAAACCGCAAATACCTTGTAGGCCAGAGCGGTAAAATTGCTGCCGGTTTTTTTGCCCGACATGCTGAATTCAACACAGATTTTAGAAAAAACGTAATTATATTGAATAAAACGCCTGTCCACACGGCAAAAACCAGCCAGATAAAATATCTGATTAAAAACGGCGGCCCGCAGATTGAAAAATTGATTTTAGACAGTCAGATTTACATGGCTCAGAAAACTGCACAATTACATCAGGCATTCAAAAACACAGAACTCTGGCTCGTAGGTTACGCGGAGTTAAAGGGAAAAGGCCTTTTTATTCCGTACCGCGACCACCTTTTACACGCTTACGACAGCGCAAAAGACGCCTGGGACAAGGTTTTTGTCTTTCAGCATTTTTCGATGAACCGCTTTTCGATTGATTTAAATGAATTCTGCAAAACTCACATAGACCTTTCTCTTTCTGAGGCCACCCGCGCCCTCGGCCAGGTGCATAAAAGCGAGATATTCGGTTAATTCAAAGACGCTGATTAAGGGGAGCGGTACCCTATTCAAGAATCGTAATTTCGACGCGGCGGTTTTGTGCACGGCCTTCGTCCGTGTCATTGCCTGCAACAGGTTTTGTTCCGCCCCATCCGCGGCAGATAAATCTGTCACCCGTGATACCGCGCTCAGCAAGTTCCTGCGCAATCCTCTTTGCCCGTGCGATTGAAAGCTGCTTTTCGCCTTCTGGTTTTCCAACGCTTGCTGTATGACCTTCGATAAGGAATTTTGACTGCGGTGCCATTGCAAGAACCTTTGCAAGTTCATCAAGACGAGTCTTTTCTGATTCAACTATCTGATCGCTGTCCGGCTTGAATTTTATATCGCGCACACTCAAACGTATGCCCGCAGGTGTTTTTTCTACGAGCACATTGTTTTTATAAGTTCCGGTATCGATTGCAGCAGCGCCAGAGCCCGCTCCGCCTGACACAGCACCTGTTGTCCCGCCAGAAACAGCGCCGCTTCCAGAGCCGCCGGCCTGCGGGGCAACGGTTGCAACACGGTTGATGGCTGTAACGATTTTTTCTGTATCAACTGCCGGAGGAAATTCAGTAAATAATGTAATTGTTCCCTTAAAATTTATCTGGGTTCCGTCCGAATAAACGAAGGTTTCGTCGGTATTGTCGATTACAAGAATCGGTTCGCAGGTGGACTTGAGAACTATGATATCTGCCTTGTGGCCTCCTGCCGCTTTTTTGAGGGACGCATCTCCGCGCACATCATATTCCGACGGGCCATAAGAAGTCTGCCAGATTGCCTTGATTCGATAAACGTCTTTTCCCTTGTACACTTCGCTTCCTGCAAAGGTATACATAACGAGCATCGGCATTCGGGTAAAAACGCCCTTGTTCATCGGGTCTACCGAACGCTCGGCCATTGCCTGCCATGTGTCTCCGGCTTTTACAAAATCTGCTCCATAAGCCGGAAAACTTCTGTAACTCGGATATCCGTTATCCTTATGCATCGTCAGCTGACCGTTCGGCGAAATATGAAAAACTGATTGAATTGCTTCGTGAACACCTGCGGCAGCGGCCTGGTTATTGCGCAAAGTTTCTTCCATTACATAAAAACTTCCGTCATACCACTGGTCGTGTTCAAACATGCTGCCTTTGGCTATAAATTTTTTGCTGGGAGGAAGGCTCGGACTTACAAATGAACGGACTTCGCGGCTGGTAAGCCCGACGTATTTTCCGTTTACATAGCGCCTGAGATTTGTGCGTTCAACAAGTGAGTAACCGCCCGTACCGGTATACTTGAGGGAAACAGAATTTGCTGAGCCGGAAGACACGGTCTGACCAGTAAGTTTCTGGCATAAAACGCTGCATGCGAGAATAAACCAAATACTTGAAACAGCAAAAAACCTTTTCATACCCACATTATCGGCAAAAACCTTTGCCCAACATATAATTTTTTCTTATAATGGCAATATGAAATACAAAGTTTTTATTGATGGAAAAGACGGCACTACAGGCCTCAAAATTTACGAACGGTTCCAGAACCGCGACGATATTGAACTTTTACTTATCGACGAAGAAAAACGCAAGGACAGCGCAGAACGCGCCAAAATGATAAATGCTTCGGATTTTACTTTTTTGTGTCTTCCGGACGCCGCTTCAATTGAAGCCGTAAAACTCTGCACCAACCCGAAAGTAAGAATTATTGACGCTTCAACTGCCCACAGAACAAACGACGACTGGGCATACGGTTTTCCGGAATTGTCCGCTGAACACAGATCAAGAATTCAATCTTCCAGCCGTGTTGCGGGCCCGGGATGTTACGCATCAGGTTTTGCTTCACTTGTATACCCCCTTGTAAAAAATGGAATTATTGCCCCGGACTACCCGATTGTCTGCCACGCTGTATCAGGTTATTCAGGAGCCGGCAAAAAGGGAATCGCACAATACGAAGACCCGAATCGTGACATTCAGTTCAAAAGCCCGCGCCTCTACGCATTAACCCAGGAACACAAACACCTTCCGGAAATGCAGAAAGTGAGCGGACTTGCCTACAAACCGATATTTGATCCTTATGTCTGCGACTATTATGCCGGAATGACAGTTTCTGTGGGAATCCACACACGCCTCATGAAGAAAAAACTGACAGGCGAACAGCTTGCAGAACTCTTTAAAGAGCACTATAACTCAAGCCGCTTTGTTCACGCGGCAGACTTTATGGGCACCGACATTCTTACAGAAAACTTTATCCCGTCCAACACTCTCGCCGGCACAAACAACATGCAGATTTTTGTCTGCGGCAATGACGAACGCCTTGTTCTGACCAGCCGTTTTGACAATCTCGGCAAAGGCGCCAGCGGTGCTGCCGTTCAGTGCATGAACATCATGATGGGCATTGACGAAGGAACCGGACTTTAAAGACGGTATTCAACATAACGGACGCGGCCACTCTCGACCGCGTTTTTTATCTGCCTTTCACGCTCTGAAAGCTGACTCTGCCCTGTTTTAACTTCTATAAATAGAATTTCCTTTATTTCTTCACCAGTAGCCGCTCCTTCAAAACCTATGTAATCAACAGGTTTTCCCACAAAGCGCACTTCAGCCGGATTGCAGGGAAAGCCCGGCAGATACGGTGCAATCTGCTCGCCGGCAAGTCCTCCAAGAACAGCCCTGGAGCGTTTTATCGCATCTTTTCTTATTTTTTGATTTTTCTTTGTGTACAGAATTACCGTAAGCAAAACCCCGCAAAGAATGCAGCAAAGACATATGGCAATAAAACTCAGAAAAAATCTGCCGTCCGCGTATAAAAATTCAATCAAAGCCTTTAGTTTCATGCGTTCATTATATCACGCCAATTAGATTTTAACTCTTTTTTATATAACATTATCTTATAATGTTGTTTTAAACCCCATTGGCGTTAAAATTTGTCAGAATGAGGGGATAATCAATTTCTTTAAAAAATTTGAATTCTTAAGAATTTATTAAAGTTCAGTTCTAATCTTACCGATACTGTTTCGGGGAGATTTATCCTTTTTCTTATAAAAAAGGAATTGTTGGGTGGAGCACTGAAAAGTGCGTAAAATTGACAGAAAAACTCTGTTGCCATGCGACAATTCCTTTTTTTTGTCTTTTTTACTTCCTTTTCAGTTCAAAAATCTCGTATGGAGGACAGATAACGATGTCAAAATGTAAAATTGTTGTTCTTGCAACCGCATTTTTGTGCGCCGGACTGTCTTTATGCGGATGCTCCAATTCAATCGACACTCTAATTGAAGATTACAACAGTAATTTTAAAGTGGCTACGGTACAGCAAAGTTATACCCTTGATGATGTTATCGCCGAGGATATTCTAAGACCTTACTATGCCGTAAGTTATACAACAACCTTGTGTCTTACGGCCCCTACGGGGGGCGTAAATTACACCTGGACAGCGGAGGTAGATGAAAACGCAAACGATATTCCTGTTGGAAAACAGTATATTTTAGGCGCAAACAGAGTATTAAGCCTGTATATCAGGAACAGCAACATTAAACGCTGGGGCACCTATAAACTTACTGTTTCCATTACCCGAACAAGCGGTGAAATCATAAAGGACACCGCATGGCTTTATGTATATTAAAAGTCAAAAACTTTTTTTATAAATCAACTATTGGAGGTAAAACCATGGTTAAAAAAATCAAAGCAGTGGCAATCTTTGCAATTGCCACAATGTTGGTCATTGTCGGATGTAACAACCTTACTACAGGTACTTTATCCGGCAAAAACATCGGAGACAAAGCAACTGTTCACTTGTCTCTCGGAAGTATTTCCCGTGCTACTCTTGCACCGGATACATTGACTGTCGACAGCGATGAAATTGATCACTATGTAATTACAGGTGAATCAAAAGAAGGCTACACTCTCGCTGCTACCGATATCGAAAAAGATGCTATCGAAGACGGGTCTGCAAGCATTACCGATCTTGCACTTGATGACTGGACTTTAACTCTTTATGCCGTAAACGACGAAGGCGGTAAGCTTCTGCAGGGAACATCTGTATGTACCCTCAAGAGTACAGGCCAGGATACAGTAACTTTCAACCTGTCTTCTATCGGTCTTGTAACTACCGGTTCTTACGAAATTGTTATTAAATATGAAGGCGGAGCCTGGAAAGATTCTTATGTAATCAGCTGGGGTCTGTATAATGAATTGACAGGTGTTCCGGCAGGTACTTTAGGTGTTGATGGAACTGCCATTACAGACCAGACTGCAGAAAACTCTAAAGCAATTGCTGAAGCATCCGGCTTTACAGCAGATGCAACAGGTGTAACTCCTGGTTCTTATACCTTCGGTGTTTACATTAAACAAGGCACAACAAAGCTTGGTTTTGCTTCTGAAAAAATCGTTATCGAACCAGGTCGTAAGACAGAAGGTGAACTCATTCTCGACGACAATATTATCAAAACAGCTCCTGCAGCTCCTACTCTTCTTGCAGCCCAGCTCATGGACGGCACTGAAGACGAAGACTTCTACAATGTCCGCCTCTTCTGGCAGGATAATGCAAAGAACGAAGAATCTTTTGAACTGTTTATCCGTAAATTTACTGACACTACTACTGCTTATACATCTAAGACAGCAGATGCAGAATTTACTCCAAGCCTGCAGGAAATGAAGTACGACTACGGTACAATTCTTGGTCTCGATGGAACTAAATACTTTGGTAGCGGAGCTGCTGCTACAGGTACACAAAACGTTATCAAATATGTTTCAGGTTCATTGTTTGCAGGAAGTGAAGAACTTGTATTGAGTTTCCCTACAGGAACACTCTGGGATGTACAGATTCGTGCTGTTAACTCTATCGGTACTTCAGCATCATGTGTACGCGTTGCCGATTCAGCAAATCATACACAGCTCGAAATCGCTACACCTACTAACGAAGCTCCGGCTCCTACAAGTTCAAAAACATTTATGTCGACTCTCGATGATAAATATGTAACCGGTTACGGAGTCGGTACAGATTCTAAATGGAATCACATCAGCATGGTTAAGATTACATACCAGCTTGATGGCGGTGTACTGACACTCCCTGATGTTGACTTTGACTCTTCCGAAGCTGTAAGTCACATATTTACAGGCGTTAACTATGTTGAATACAAACCGTATAAACTTTTTACTGATGGCGAAGGTGATGCAGGTAAATATATTCCGTTAATAGTAATCGACGGTTCAACAAACACTCTTCTCAGAGATTCTGTTCCATATACAAAGTGGATTAGTCCTACAGAAAGTTCTACTCCATTAACTGCTACTGCAGTAACTTACAACACAAATGCATATGGAAACTTCACTGTTATGGCACTTTACGGTGCTACAACAGGTGATATCACCATTACAAGCACAACAATTGCCCAGCTTGCTCATGAGTTATTCTCTGATACCAATGTTGACGCATACTATGCAAACGCTGCAACAGGAGCCGCAAGTGGTACAGCATGTAAAAACGGTACTATTACAGTTGCCCGTGGTGGAGACGAACAGTTTGTTTATGTTAAGGTAACAACCAACCCGATCTTTGTAAGATATGCATTGTGGGTAGGAGATGTTCAGTATGACAACAAGCTCTATGCTGAATCCCTTACATTTACAAGCTTCTCTACAAGTAGACTCCCGATGGGAAGTTCAACTTGTATCCGCGTAGACGCATACACTGCAACAGGAGAAAGTGCAAGTGCATCGTTCTACATTAACAAAGACAACTAATTTTAATTAGTTTATCTGGTTTTACCTGGTCCCGGTTCCGGCTTTGCCGGAACCGGGGTCTGGCAGAACTTTTTTGGGTTTTAAAATGCACAGGTTATTTTTGAACTTTTTTAACAGAACAGCATCTCGCATAAAGCATTGCTTTAACGATACTTATACCGTTATTGCAATGCTCGTTTTGCTGTCTGTTACAGGCTGTTCAAATGTTATACAGGGTGCTTTAATCTCAAATTCTCAGGATGATGAAGTTTCCATTGTCATCACAAATTACAGTCAGAATTCAAATGTGTCAGTTGCAAAAACTGTCGCACCTTCGACCTATCTTCTTGAAGATGTTAGAAAGTTTATAATCGAAGGAGAAAATTATGACGGTGATTTCTATTCAAATTCAATCGCAATAGCAAACGACGGTACAGGTACAATAGTCGGTCTCAAGCCTTCTGTATGGAATTTTGTACTCCACGCATATAGTGATGCTGCAGGCACAACAGAAGTTTTGCGCGGATATGCAACCGTCGACACAAGTTACATTACAACCGTTGCTTTTGTCTTAACAAGTGCCGAGGTATCTACTCAGGGCAGCTGCTCGCTGACATTTAAATATAACTCAGACGGAGCTGCTACCTTTAACCAGATGGCAAGTTCCGTATCAGGAAAAATCTGTGACCCGTTAACCGGCCATGAAATATACAGTTTCTTTTCCACCGGAGACACCACAGAGCTGGCAAAATGGCTTGGCGAAGGATATACGGCTCAAAGAAACCTGATGAACCCGGGTTCTTACATTCTTACAGTTGAATTTTTCTATACGGAAAATTCAGTAACAAAGCGTTCAGGATTCTGGAGTGATCTGCTTGTAATTGAACCTGGACGCCAGACTACAAAAACAATCACAATCCCAAACATTCTCTCAACAAAACCTGCAGCACCGCAAAATTTAACGCTTCACAGAATTGATTCAACATTAACGGCCGATTCATATAATGCTGTAATCCGCTGGGATGATGTTTCAACAAATGAAGAATATTTTGTGCTCAAACTGCGCTCCTATGCGTCAAATACAGCTACAACAGGCACTACGACAACGCTTACAGGCCAGTACAGTGAACCGACTGATGGCAGTAAAAGGTTTTCTTCCGTTACCTTTGCCCAGGACGGTGTGGGTTACATCGGAGGCTCCCTCTGGTCAGGAAGCGAAGAATATGTTCTTAAACTTGCTACCGGAAAGCTCTATGATATTGAACTGTATTCCGTTAACTCCTTCGGTTCATCCAGCAGTGTTTCACG
Source organism: Treponema sp. (assembly GCA_016283615.1). Classification (GTDB taxonomy): domain Bacteria; phylum Spirochaetota; class Spirochaetia; order Treponematales; family Treponemataceae; genus Treponema_D. The sequence continues at coordinate 4,609 of JAEENG010000073.1, read as the reverse complement.
CATTACTTCTACTGATATCGCTGATGACAGCGATTACGGTGAACTCACCGGATTTGGCGCGACAGATTCTTCACCATATACCCGTGTAAATACATTTGTTTTATCTTACAATCTTGCTGACGGAACCATGCTCACAAACCGCGGCACCGCACACGAAGGACAGTATTATAACGAATATCACATTTACACAGGCTCAGCTACATCACTTCTGACGCCGGCGGAAATTGCAGACCCTTCTGACCCGACATTTGCAAGTCAGAATGACTGGCCGGTATTATATTATTCAACTCTGGATCAGCCATGGAGCAAGTGGTTTGCCTACGGTGACTCTACACAGATTGAAATTACAAGTGTTGACAGTTTTGTAAACAGAACATTTGTTGCAGCCTATACAATGCAGAATTCTTCCGATGTCTATATCGATAATGATTCTGTACATCTGACCTATGGAGCAACAGCCGCAGGTTCTGCCTGGGGAACAGGTTCCAACGCAAATGGAATTTCAACCTTATCCGCAGGAACTTATATTACCCTTACGGTTGACCGTTCTTCATTACCAAATTCTCAATTTGAACAGTTCAAATTCCTTCTTAACGGAAACGTTCAGTCAACTGTAAATGTCCCGACAGACGGCTCAGCACAATCTACTTACTCATACACAGTAATCCTGCCATTTAAGGGAACTTATACCCTGCAGGCAGCTGGAATTTACAACGGACAGACATTCTATTCAACTGAATTTACAACAACCGTTTCCAACTAAAATTTCCGCCGCGCAAAATAACAGTTCAATACCCCCTCTTTATCCCTAAAGACACAACTTACTTATTCCTATATACTTAACTCATGGCTAAGACATTTGACGACAAAAAAATCATTTACACAATGGATCGCGTTAGTCGCGCGTATGGAACAAAGGTTGTCCTTAAAGACATTTCCATTTCTTATTACTATGGGGCTAAAATCGGCGTAATCGGTGAAAACGGTGCCGGTAAATCTTCGCTCTTTAAGATTTTTGCCGGAATCGATAAAGACTACACCGGCGAAACTCATCTCCTGCCGGGCTACACTATGGGCTACCTTGAACAGGAACCATATCTTGAACCGGGCAAAACTGTTCTCGAAATCGTAAAAGAAGGCGTTAAACCTATCACTGACCTTCTTGCAGAATTTGATAAGGTTAACGAAGCATTTGGTGATCCGGATGCTGACTTTGACAAGCTTTGCGCACGTCAGGCCGAAATCCAGGAAAAACTCGACGCTGCAGACGCATGGAACCTGGACTCAAACCTCGAACTCGCTATGGACGCCCTGCGCTGTCCTCCGGCTGACCAGGTTGTTGACGTTCTTTCCGGTGGTGAACGCCGCCGTGTTGCCCTCTGCCGTCTCCTTCTCCAGAAACCTGATATTCTGCTTCTTGATGAACCTACAAACCACCTGGATGCAGAAACCGTTGCATGGCTCGAACGCCACTTAAAGGATTATCCTGGAACCATCATCGCAATTACCCACGACCGTTACTTCCTGGACAATGTTGCAGGCTGGATTCTGGAAATGGACCGTGGCGAAGGTTATCCGTTCAAAGGAAATTACACTGAATGGCTCGAAGCCAAAGAAAAACGCCTCGCCCTGGAAGAAAAGCAGGCTTCTACACGCCGCCGGGAAATGCAGGAAGAACTTGAATGGATTCATGCGGGTGCAAAGGGACGTCAGGCAAAACACAAGGAACATATCAGCAAATACGAAAGCCTTCTTGCAGAAGAGAGCAAGCGTGTTCAGCTTAAAGATACTCAGATTTCAATTCCAGCAGGTCCGCGCCTCGGTAATGTTGTTATCGATGCAGAAAAACTTACCAAGAGTTTTGATGACCGCGTTCTTTTTGAAAACCTCGACTTCCATATTCCTGCGGGCGCAGTTGTGGGAATCGTCGGTCCAAACGGTGCCGGTAAAACTACCTTATTCAAGATGATTGCAAGCGCCGCCGGACAAAAAGTAGAACTCCCTGACGGAAGCCTCGGAACAGAAGATCCTGATTCAGGAAGCATCAAAATCGGCGAAACAGTAAAACTCGTTTATGTAGACCAGATGCGTTCAAAACTTGACCCGAACAAAACAGTTTATGAAATGCTTTCGGGCGGCTCAGACCTGGTTAAACTCGGTGCAGTGGACGAAAAAGGTCACCCGATTAACGGTGCTGTCCGCGAAATCAACGCCCACGCATACTGTTCATGGTTCAACTTTAACAGCGCAGAACAGAACAAAAAAATCAGCGTACTTTCCGGTGGTGAAAAGAACCGCCTTAACATGGGTATGATGTTCAAAGAGGCCGGCAACGTGCTGCTCCTGGACGAACCTACAAACGACCTTGATATTGCAACAACACGCTCCCTGGAAGAGGCAATCAACGGTTTTGCGGGCGTTGTTATGGTTATCAGCCATGACCGCTACTTCCTCGACCGTATCTGTACTCACATCCTCGCATACGAAAACAACAGTGATGTTCATTTCTTTGAAGGAAACTGGTCTGAGTATGTTGAATGGCGCAAGAATGTTTTGGGAATTGACGAGGATCATCCTCACAAAACTGTTTACAGAAAACTCACACGATAAGGTGTCATTATCGGACATGACCCGATAATCCATCAAAAAAATGCCTGGTTCAGGAGCGTTTGTTCCCAAACCAGGCATTGTTATTTAAGGCTTATTGTCTGCTTACACCTTGAACTGATCAATCTGAGCACCAATCTTATTGATTGAACTCTGAATCTGTGTAGAAACTTCCGTCAAAGCCCTTCCGTTTTCGCTAATCTTCTTTGCACCGCTGGACATCTGACTCATACTGTCGCGGATAATCGATGTCGCAGTCTGAAGGTTATTAACTTCATCAAGAATTGCCTTATTACCTTCTGCCATTTCTGCAGAAGCGTTACGAACTTCAGAAGTACTGTCATTCATAACATGGAGTGCTTCGCTGATCTGCTTAGAACCTTCGTTCTGTTCCTGCATTGCAGCCTTAATCTGATTTACAAGTTCGTCAGTTGCTTCAATCTTCTTTGATACAGTTTCGAAAGCCTGGCTTGATTCGTTGCTGGCACTTACTACGCTGTTAATCTGTTCCTGAATTTTATTCAGCTGTTCACCAATTGTCTTAGACTGCATTGTTGAAGTTTCCGAAAGTTTACGGATTTCGTCAGCAACTACAGAGAAGCCCTTTCCGGCTTCGCCGGCGTGTGCAGCTTCGATTGCGGCGTTCATGGCAAGGAGGTTTGTCTGTTCGGCGATTGCACTGATTGCAGTATTTGCTTCTTTAAGCATAGATGACTGCTGTTCAATCTGAACGATACGTTCGTTAACGTCCTGCTGCTTGATAAAACCAGTGTGGGCGTTTTCATTGAGTTCCTGGAATGACTCAGCCATTCGGTCAACTGACTTGTTAACCGAAGCAATGTTTCCGATCATCTCTTCTACAGCGGCCGATGCCTGTGTAACACCCGCACTCTGGTTTTCAATCATGTGTTCAAGAGACTGAATGTTTGAAGCGATTTCGTTTACGGCACCGGCTGTTTCTTCTACACCGGCACTCTGATTCATTACCTGGTTTGTAACTTCATCAATACTTGTAAGAATCTGTGTAATTGAAGATGCTGTATCTTCTGTACTTGCAGTCATGTTCTGGCCGGCAAGTGAAAGTTCTTCTTTTGATGATTTTACGTCAGCGATAATCGACTGGAGTTTGGCCGTAAAGTTGTTGAATCCCTGAACTACAGTTCCGATTTCGTTGTTTGATTTAACTTCGATACGCTGAGTAAGGTCGGCGTTTCCTGCAGAAATACCGGTAATTGCGTTTTCTACAATTTTGAGCGGTTTTAAGCTTTTTGCAATTGCAAGACCGATTACGATTACAAAGATTGCTACGGCAAGTCCGCCGCACGCAAGGAGTACCTTTCTGATTTCGATTGAAATGTTTGTAATCTGTGCTTCAGGAACTGTAAGGGCAAGTCCCCATGGACAACCTTCAATTCCACGGTAGAAGATATAATCATGTCCGCCGTTAAGACCTCTGATTACCGCATTGCCCTGGTTGTGGTTGGCAATTTCCTGGGCAACCGCTGCCATATCTTCAAAACCTTCCGAAAGGCCGGTAATAAAGTTTTTATTCATAATGAATTCTTCATTTGGATGGGCGATTACTGTACCATCGCTTGCAAGCATCCAGCCGTACCCGCCTTCACCAAATTTGATTGCTGTGATGGCGCTTACTTTGTCAAGGTTCATAACACCTGCAAAAAGACCGATTATTTGTCCGTTCTGTTCAACTGCACGAGTAATATGAATTACAGGATTTCCTGTTGTTTTGGAAATTACCGGGTCATCAATATATCTTGAATTTCCGTCCTCCATAATTGCTGTAAAGTATGGACGGGTATGAATATCAGTACGGGTACCTGTTGTAGTATAAGCCAGTCCGTCCGGGCCACAGAACATTACATAGTCAAAACCGCTTTCGGCATCAACTGTTTCATTTTCAAGCCAGCGTCCTATCTGTTCAACAGAGCCCCATCGGGCAATATCAGCATGAACATAACGTGACAAAGCATTCATGCGTGAT
>JAEENG010000072.1 GCA_016283615.1 Treponema sp. | reverse complement strand
CGAATCTAAGTTGCTTCCGGAAGACCGCTCAAATCAGTAGTGTAGTGCGGGCTTTTTAAGTCCCGCTTTAACTGCCAGTTTTCGTCCGGTCTGGAGGAAGCCCGTCCTGCCATTATCAGGCTGTCCTTTCCGTACGAGTCGGCAACTTCCATCAGACAGTCCATTATCCTGCCGTACTTTTTTTCCTGAACTTCGGCTTCTGTCTCAAAGAGACTGGGGGAGCGGTCTTCTTCTGCAAGTTCAAGGAGATTTACGGAAGCCTTTCTGTAGCCGTAGCAGGGCCTGTAAATGGACTCCAGCAATTTTTCTGCGCTTTGTACTATGGCCGGAAGATAGCTTGTAGGGCGGGAAAGTCGTAGTCCTGCTCCGTTAAAGTAATGAATCTCGGGGTCAAAGTCCGTATCAAAGGGGGCTGCAGTTCCAAGAGTTACATAGATGCTTTTGCAGCATTGTTTTTCTTCGCGGAGTTTTCGTACAGCAATGGAACAAAAATACGTCATGGCCTTTTTGAGTTCGGCCAGGTTTGTTACGGCTTTTTGAAAACTCCTGGACGAACATATATTTTTTGACCTGATTCGTTCAACAAAAAATTCCGCCTCCTTTCCGTTTAATTCTAGAATGGTGTTTACGCCCGTAATTGTAAGGTGCTTTTTTGCCCTGTCCAGCGGAAAGTGTGCAAGCGAAAATGCATTCATCACGCCGTTCTGCCGGAGCCACGCTGACTTTGCACGGCCGATATTCCAGATGTCTTCCACCTTGTAGTCTTTAAGCGTCTCCTCCCTGTCACACTCATTCCAGTTAAAAACTCCTCCGTGCTTTTTTGCCATTTTGTTGCAGAGCTTTGCGAGAGTTTTTGTGGGCGCAATTCCGACGGACACGGGAATGCCGGTCTGCTGCCATACGAGTTTTTTCAGAAACCAGGCGAATTTTGTGTATTCGAGATTTACAAGGTCCGGAAGATACATAAAACTTTCGTCGATTGAATAAATCTCGCAGCGTTCGGCAAAAAGCGCATAGATACTGTTCAGCCGGAACGACATGTCGGCGTACAGCGTGTAATTGCTCGAAAATGCTTCTACTCCGTGGCTTTCGCAAAAATCCTTTACCTTAAAATACGCGTCTCCCCGTTTGAGTCCGATGTCCTTTGCTTCCTGGGTAAGGGCTATGATGATGCCGTCATTGTTGGAAAGAACAACTACCGGCCTGTTGCGGAGGTCCGGCCTGAAAAGTCTTTCGCAGGAGGCATAAAATGAATTTGCATCTACGTGTAAAATCAAAGCTGCCTTCCGCCCAGTGTGTGGATATTATAAGTTGCAACTCCAAAAATCTCGGTTACGCGTTCCCATCTGCCTCCATTCAAAAAAACATAACAATTCCACTTTTTGGAAAAGAGAATCTGCCTGCATAAAAAGCCGCCTTCAAAAACAACCACCGCGATGCAGCCGTCCGAAGGTTTGCGGGAACGGTCAATAATAAGCAGATCGCCGTCCTGGATGTGGTGGGATTCCATGTCGTGACCTCTGAAACGAAATTCAAATTCACTGGCGGGAAAGGGGCGCAGCGCTCTGTTAAAATCAACTCTCTCCTGCTCATATTCGGTAGCAGGGCTTGCAAATCCGGTGGTCTTCATACTTAGTATATTACAAACGGAATAGTTTAAAGTCAAGAAAAATAATCATACGGAATACTGATTTGCAAAAAATTGAATATATGATATACTTTTGGAGAGGTTTTTATGGAAGCAAAAGAATTCTGGCATAAACTTGAATCCATTCGTCTTAATCTTGGAATGACACAGGAATATCTGTGCAAAAAGGCTTCCGTTCCGCTGCAGTCTACTCGTAACCGCATTTACAAGGGACGTTTTCCGACGATAGAAGAAACCCTGCGCCTTCTGAAGGTTTTGGGTCTTTCGGTTGAACAGTTTTTTGGTGTAGAAGAAGAACAGCTTGATTCAATTTTGAAAAACGATGTAATGGTGATTCCTGTGATGGACCAGGCTTTTTCTGCCGGAAAGGGGCAGTTTGTTCCGGATGATGAAGAAGTAAAGGAATATATTTCGGTGCCCGCTGAACTTGCCCGCTACGGTAAAAACCTGGCCGCCTGCCGTGTAAAAGGCGACTCAATGGAACCAACACTTTTTGACGGCGACACGATTATCTGCGATAAAAACGGTTATGACGGGGATGGTGTTTACATTATAACTTACCAGAGTTCAGGCTTTGTAAAGCGGCTCCAGTTTACAAACGATCAGGTTCAGATAATTTCTGACAATCCGCGCTATAAGACAATGACGGAAAGCACACAGAGCGACGACTTTACGGTTGTAGGAAAGGTCCGCTATGTGCTGCATAAAATGTAGTTTTGTCCTAGAACTTAACAAATGCCCGTAATCTGAACATTCCGGCTGTGCTTACAGGAGGCGCCGTCTGTGTTGAAAGTAACTTTGTGATTAGTGATGATAAAAATGTGCAAATTCCAGATTTACGTTATATAATTTTAAGCATGAAAGCAGGAAAATATCTTTTTGACCATACGATTCTTGTTGTTGATGACGAAGCCGTAAACCGGGAAATGCTCGCTGCAATTCTCGAACCGTCTTATAAAATTATTTTTGCTAAAAACGGCGAAGAGGCTCTCGAAACTGTTGAAAAACAGGGAAACCTCATTTCTCTTGTTCTTCTTGATTTACTCATGCCGGGACTTTCGGGATTTGAAGTTCTCGAAACAATGAAATCCAGAGGCCTTCTTTCAAAAATTCCTGTAATTGTTTTGACTTCAGAAAAATCAGCAGAAATTAAAAGCCTCAAGTCAGGGGCTGCTGATTTTCTTACAAAACCTTATGATTCCCCTGAGGTAATTCTTGCCCGCGTAAGTCATGCAATTGAACTTTTTGAAGATTCACGCCTCATCAATGCTACCGAATTTGACAAACTGACTTCGCTTTACAGCCCGGATTTTTTTATTGAATACGCTTCACAGTATGATGAGCGTCACCCGGAAAGTATTATGGACGCGGTCGTAATCAACTTTACCCGCTTTCATCTTTTGAACGAACTTAAAGGCCGCAAATTCGGGGATTCTGTTTTAACGGCAATTGCTGACGGCATCCGTAAAATTCTTCTCGCACACGGCGGAATTGCCTGCCGCTATGATGCAGATACTTTCTATATTTATCTGCCGCATGACGAAAACTACGAAAAGCTGACAGAAACCATAAATTCAAGGCTTTGTGATTTGTTAAAATCTTCAGAAATGCGCCTCAGGGCAGGAATCTATACTGACAGTTCCCGTTCACTGCCTATTGTCCAGAGATTTGACCGTGCCCGTCAGGCCTGCAGCCTTCTGAGGGGAAAAAAGGGCGTTATTGTTTACAGCAGCGAAATGGCAGAAAAAGAAGTATTCAATGCACACCTTCTTGAAGATTTTGAAAGCGCAATCAAGCAGAAGCAGTTCAAGGTTGTTTACCAGCCTAAATTCAATATTACAGGACTCAAGCCGATTCTTTGCAGTGCGGAAGCCCTTGTCCGCTGGGAGCATCCGGCGCTTGGTTTTGTACGCCCGGATTTATTTATTCCGCTGTTTGAAGAAAACGGCCTTGTTACAATTCTTGACCAGTATGTGTGGGAAGAAAGTGCCAGACAGGTTCGACGCTGGAAAGACGAACTTGGAGTTACAATCCCGGTTTCGGTAAATGTTTCGCGTGTCGACATCAACGCTCCTGAAACACCGGATTTTATAGAGCGCATCATAAAAGAAAATAATCTTTTGCCGTCAGAGTATCATCTTGAAATCACCGAGTCTGCCTACACTGACAATCACGACAAAATTATAGAAATCGTAAACCGGATGCGAGAACGTGGCCACAAAATCGAGATGGATGATTTTGGTTCAGGTTACTCTTCACTTAACATGCTTACAGATATGCCCCTTGATGTTATTAAAATGGACAAAGGCTTTATCAGAAATATTCAGAGAGAAAACAAGGATATGCGCCTTGTTGAACTTGTACTGGATATTGCTAAAAACCTTAAAGCTCTTGTTGTTGCAGAAGGCGTTGAAACAGAGGAACAGTACCAGATACTTAAAGAAGCCGGCTGTGACATTATTCAGGGATATTATTTTTCAAAGCCGATACCGCCGGCCGAAATGTCGAGGTTTGTATGATTACAATGGAAATATTAAAAAATCTCGGCGCAGATGTAGAAACAGGCCTTTCCCGCTGTGCAGGAAACGAAGCCCTCTATCTTAAACTTACAGGCATGGGGCTTGGAGACGCAAAGTTTGAAGAACTCGGGGCCGCCCTGAATCAGAATAACCTTGATAAGGCTTTTGAACTTTGCCATGCATTAAAAGGGGTAATCGGTAACCTGGCAATTACGCCGCTTTATGACTCCCTTTCAATCCTTACAGAAAACTTGAGGAATAGAGAAAAAGCAGATTATGATTTTCTTTATTCAAAGGTAATTTCTATCCGTGCTGAATTCTGGAACACGTAAAACATGAAAAAATCGCTTGTAATCATTACCAACTTTCTGATAGTTCTTTTCACAATTTTCTTTGTATTTCTGTATGTGCAGAATCAGAGTGCTTCAATGAAAGCCTACAACACAGAAAACTTTATGAATATGTCGATCGGAATGGAACAGGTAACCACCAATTATCTGGAAGGCGAACAGCGTTTGTGCGATTCATGGGCTGCATTCATCAACAGCCGCAAAATGAATATGAGCGAAGCGATGCAGTACTTAAAGGTTGCCCAGAGAATTCAAAATATTTCTGCCCACATAATAAATCTTGATTCCCTTACAGGTTATTCAAATAAACCAAAAATAGATGAGCCGGGTGAATTTAAAGTTTCGTATCAGGAAATAGATATTTTTTCTTCAATCAATGAACTGCTCGGACAGCAGGACCAGGTGCGCGTTACCCGCTCGTACACAAATCCGATGAACGGCATTCAGTCGATTGCATTCTGCGACCTTTTGGAACTCAAAAACGATGACACTCACAAAACAGAAAAAGCCGTTCTCATGCGCGTAATTCCTGTAGATCTTCTTTACAGCAAATGGGTGTTTCCGTCAGAAAAATACAGTGACGCCCAGATTTCAATTATTGACAGGGAAGGAAATTACATAATCAAGGGAAAGTCCTTTAAAAATTCAAACTTTTTTGAATTCTATAAATCGTACAATAAGATTAATAAAGAGAATCTGGAAAAGCTTCAGTCAAAGATTCACGAAACGGGCATGCTTACAATGCACAATTCAAAAGTTGAGAATTGTCTTATAGCCCATGTTCCGGTTAATTCTTCTTTTGACTGGACTCTTCTTTCATATATTCCGATGACAGATATTGCCAGACACAATATAGACTGGCCTCTGGTTCTTGTTGTTACTCTCTGTCTTCTGGTTCTTCTGATTTTTGACATTCTTGTCTTTATGATATTCAACAGAAAACTTGCCGCAGCTGCACAAGAAGCAGAATCTGCCAGCAGGGCTAAAACAGATTTTCTATCTGCAATGTCGCATGATATCAGAACTCCTATGAATGCGATAATCGGATACATCAATATTGCAGAAAAGGAAGCAAAGACCAAGGAAGAGCTTTTTGATTATCTTGCCAAGATAAAGGGCTCCAGCCATCATCTGCTTGCTCTTATCAACGACGTCCTTGAAATGAGCCGCATTGAGAGTGGCAAAATGGAGCTTGAGCTGGTTCCTGTGAACTTAAAGAGGACAATAGCTGATGTCTACACGCTCTTTGAAACTCAGATGGCGGAAAAACACATAGATTTTATTGTTGATGTCGACAAAATTGAGAACTGTGGCGTATATTGTGACAGAAACAGGCTTAACAGAGTTCTTTTAAACCTTGTAAGCAACGCCTATAAGTTTACACCGGAGCACGGAAAGGTAAGTTTTGTGGCCAAAGAGCTTACTTCTGCATAGCATGGCAGTGTCCTCTATCATATAAGTGTAAAGGACAGCGGAATCGGTATTAGCAG
>JAEENG010000071.1 GCA_016283615.1 Treponema sp. | reverse complement strand
AGAATCAAGATAAGAACCAAGACCTGTCTTTCCGTGACCGCATCCAAAGGTATCGATACCGACTTTCATATTAATTAAATTATAGCAAACTTATTTTTTCTATGCTATAGTACGCTTATGAGCGAGATTAACACATTCAAAGACTTAGAAATTGACGACACATTTATTGCAAAACTTGAACAGAACCAGATTACAGTTCCAACCGGTGTTCAAAAACAGGCAATTCCATTAATTCAACAAAACCAGAATCTTCTTTTCCAGAGCGAAACCGGAACCGGAAAAACACTCGCCTACGCACTTCCGCTTTTGAATAAAATCCAGACAATAGAAAATTCAAAAAAAGAAATTTTAATTCTGGTTACAGCTCCGACTTTTGAACTTGCAAGTCAGATTAAAAATCAATTCAAAATGGTAAGCGACATAAAAACCGCCCTTTTAATCGGCGGGGCCCCGATCAAGCGTCAGATAGAAACCCTCAAGGAAAAACCGGCCGTTGTAATCGGCACTCCTGCCCGCCTGGTTGAACTTATTCATCTTAAAAAAATCAAGCTCGAAGGTTTACAGGCAATTGTCCTGGACGAAGTTGACCGCCTTCTCTCGCCTGAACTTCGTGATTACACGGAAGAACTTATCAACTGCCCTAAAAAAGACGTTCAGCTGATTGCCTGCAGCGCAACAATTTCTGCCGCAACACAGAAAGTTCTTAACAATGCAAAAGTAAAATCGGACGGTACAAAATCTGCTGAAATTCAGACATTATTTTTGCCTCCGGAAGATGTATTAAAAAAGCGGATTACTCATATCGCAATTTTTGCAGAGCGCCGTGACAAAATTGACACCCTCCGAAAGCTCCTCGTTGCAGAAAATCCTTCAAAAGCCCTCGTTTTTACGAGCAAGCTCGACCAGGTCCAGAACATTGTAAGCAAACTCAAATATAAAAACATTGAATGCATGTTCCTGCACGCAAAGATGGACAAACAGGAAAGAAAAAGCGCAATGGATAAGTTCAGGAGCGGCAAATGCAAAATCCTCGTTACAAGCGATTTGACAAGCCGCGGACTTGATATTCCGGATATTTCGCATGTAATTCAGATGGATATGCCTTCAAACGATGACTTTTTTATCCACCGTGCCGGCCGCACAGCCCGTGCAGGCAAAACAGGAATCAACATTGTAATCGGTGACGAATACGAAATGCAAAAATACGCAAATCTCGAAAAAAAACTCGGGCTCACTGTTTATCCAAAGGTTTTGTTCAAGGGAAAACTCGTTGCTCCGCAGCAGGACGAATAGCAATAATTATTGAAACACTACCGCTTTATCAGTATAATGTAATGATATCAAAATGGGCTTTTTATCCATTAAAAGGCCTTATAGTAAAAAACGGAGTTATAAGTGTTTCTAAAAAGTCTTGACATATTCGGATTCAAATCATTCGCAGACAGGACTCATGTAGAATTTGCAGACGGAATTACAGCCTTACTCGGCCCAAACGGTTGTGGTAAGAGCAATGTTGTTGATGCGGTAAAATGGGTTCTTGCAGAAAACAGGGCAAAAAACCTTCGCGCCGACACAATGGAATCCGTAATCTTTAACGGTACCGAAACACGTCCTCCCCTTAACATTGCAGAAGTTACCCTCACAATCGCAAACGATAACGGTCTTCTGCCGCTCGACGATACAGAAATTGCAATCAAGCGCCGTCTCTACCGTTCCGGCGAAAGTGAATATTACATCAATAACCGTCAGGTAGGTCCGACAGAAATCCGCCGTCTCTTTATGGATACCGGTGTCGGTAAGGCCGCCTACTCTGTCATGGAACAGGGTAAAATCGACCAGATTCTTTCAAGCAAGCCGGAAGACCGCCGCTATCTTTTTGAAGAAGCAGCCGGAATCAGCCGCTCAAAGGCCGAATGTGCAGAAGCTGAGCGCGAACTTGAACGCACAAGACAGAACCTTGCCCAGATTGAAGTTGCCCTCGTAGAAAACAAACGCAGTTACGAAACCTTAAAAATACAGAGCGAAAAAACAATCAAATACCGAAAACTCAAGGAAGATATATTCAATTTTGAACTTGATATCCAGCTCCTCAAGTTAAAGGATTTTACACAGGGCAAAGCACGCCAGGAAGCATCTAAAAAAGAACTCGAAGAAAAACGTTCAAAAATTCAGGAAGAAATCGAAGCTATCCAGGCTACCCTTTTTGAAAACAACGATAAAATCAAAGATTTGCAGACTGAGATGAATTCCCTCCAGATTGAACTTGCAACTGTTCAGACAGAAAAGACCAATATGCTGCAGCGTTCACAGGAATACAACCTTCAGGCAAATCAGTTAAAAGAAAAAATCGGCATTCTCGAAGTTAAACAGCAGTCAATTCAGGACAAAATCGACACATTTAACGAAGAAATTGACCAGGCAGAAGCGGATTTACGTGCCAAAACAAAACAACTCGAAACTGTAAAAAACAATATCAATTCATTTACAGAAAACATTACGGCCGCCGAAAGCCACATTAAAGAAAACACAACCCTTGCAGAAAAAGGCGCAATCGATATCGAAAACCTTAACAGCAAAATCGCTGACTACCAGAAACAGCTCGGTTCAATCACAGAAGATATCGTAAAAGAACTTGATTCAAAACTTAAAGACTCAGGATTTTCTTCAAGTGCAGCAAAAGCTTCAAAAGAAGAACTTGAAAGCGCAATTGCAAAACTCCGCATTTACACTGAAGGCCGTAAAAACATCTTTACAGACTATGTTTCTATTTCAGGGCACAGTGCAGAAGAAAACCTCAAAATCGTAAATGATTCCATCAGGGCTCTGGACGAATCCCTGTCGATTATCACGACAATTGAAGGAGCTCTGGATAAATATTCAAAGGCAATGCCTGACTTTATCGAAGAATTTCTCTCGCCGGAAGGTATCATTACCAGAAAGCGCGGTATCGACAACGAAATCACAAACCTGCAGAAGCAGATTGCATCTACACAGGAACAGATTTCTGTCTACCAGAAGCAGAATTCAGAACTCAACAAAAAAATCAACGAATATAAAGAAACTCTCGGCGACCTTCGTATTACCGAAGCCAGCATGCAGCAGTCAATCTTTGGCGTAAAAAACAATGCAGAACTTTTGCGCCGTTCACTTGCAAGCGAACAGGCAAACCTCCGCCAGAACGAAGAAGAACTTTACACTGAACAGAAGCGTCAGGATGACCTTCGTGACCAGATTCTCGAAATCCAGGGCGAACTTGCTTCAATCGAGCGCCGCGGTGCAAAGTGTGCTGAACAGATTGCTGATATCAACAGCGAAATCGTAAAACGAAATTCCAGCGTAAGCGGTACACAGCAGAAGCTCGACAAAAAACAGGAAGAACTTTCCAAGTGTCAGAGCCAGTACGAACGTCTTGCAATGGACCTCGTTACAAGCGATAACGACATCCGCAATATCAAACAGAACTTTATCGAAACTCATTCCCGCGACCTGATGGAATTTGAAGAGAGAATGTTCAAAATCACAACTCCTGCAGCACTTTTGCGCGAAAAACTTGCCGAAACAAAAGAAGCCTTCAGGAATCTCGGTTCGGTAAACCTTATGGCGCCTGAAGAATTTGACGAGCAGAAAGAGCGCTACGAAAAACTTCAGGCAAGTTTTGACGATACAAACAAGAGTCTCGAAAACCTTATCCGCGTTTCTGAAGAAATCAAGTCAAAATCTACAGAAATGTTCCTGGATACTTACAATAAAATCAAAAAGAACTTCCACAACATGTTCCGCCGAATGTTCAACGGCGGCCGCGGTGAACTGCGCCTGGTTGACCCGCAGAACGTTCTTACTACAGGTATTGAAATTTACGCCCAGCCTCCTGGAAAAAAGCTCGAAAATATCGCCCTCCTTTCCGGCGGTGAAAAGACAATGACGGCCGTTGCGCTTTTGTTTGCAACTTATCAGGTTCGTCCGAGTCCGTTCTGTCTTCTTGACGAAATTGACGCGGCCCTCGACGACAAGAACGTTACAAGCCTTGTTCAGACACTGCGCGCATTTGCAAAACTTTCTCAGTACATCGTTATTACCCATAACAAAAAAACCGTTATGGGTGCAAGCACAATGCTCGGTGTTACAATGCAGGAATCAGGTGTCAGCAAAATTATGACAATGCGTCTTGATAAAGAAATCGCCGCTGATTACGACAATGACAGCCAGGATGACTTTATTGAAGAAGATGTTGAACCGGAGCAGAATGTTTATATTCCGCCGCGTCCGGCAAAACGAATCCATAATCCTGACGGTACAATAACCGATCCGGAAATTGAAATCCGGGCCCAGAAAGCAAAAGAAGAAGCAAAAAAAGCCCGCGAAGAAGCAAAAAAAGCCGCCCAGGAAAAGGCAGAGCAGGCAGAAGAGGCTCAGAAAGAAGCACCTTCCGGAGAGAGTGAACAAAAATAAGAGGCTGAAACTTGATGGTTGATTTTGATGATATAAAATATGCTGTCTCAGATTTTATTCACGAAAAGCCAGTTTTATTCAGAATTTCGGCCCTGCTCGTTTTGTTTGTCCTGGTCGCCCTGATTATTATTTTTATTCAGTCGAGTCCTGAAAAGCCAAAGAATTATGCCCGGAACGAAATTATCCTGAACGGAACTCCGCAGATTCCGGATTCAACAAAAATAGAAAAAGATTACTACCCTTCACGCGTAACGGAAAATACCTGGAGCGGGGAACAGATAAAAGAATATTTTACTCCGGCTGAAGGGAAAATCATTAAGGAACTTGAAAGCGCAAACGATCAGATTGTTTCGGATATAACAGGAGCAGCCCCGTGAAAATTTTTAAGTTAATCAAATTTTCTACAGTTTTAGTGTCTCTTTGTTTTATAATTTCCTGCGGTTCAACATCTGCCGTTCCAAAGGATTCAATTGAATCCGAAACAGGCGCACAGGATAATACTGCACAGAATTCTTCAAACACTGCCGCAGAACAAAAAAATTCTTCAAAAGAAGAAAGCCCGGAATTACAGGAATTACATGAATTACAAGAGTTACAAGAATTAATAGATGAATCAACAATTCTTAAAAATCCGGTTAACGTAGATGAAGAAGTTGAATTCAGTGAACCTGTAGTTTTTGACGCACCTCCTCAGGAAGAGCCTGTAACAGTACAAGTCACAGAGCCGCGCTACACAGAATACGAAAATCAGAATAAACCTTTGAACGCAGAAGATGCAGATGCTCAGGAACCTGTTATAACAGCGCCTCTTGTCACAGAAACTGCACCTGAAGCACAAACAGAAATTACCGCAGACAAAACGCCTGCACAAACTTCAACAAAACCTGACACACAAGGCCCTAATGCATCAAACGCCGCCGCCTCTTCTGAACAGCAAAATGCACAGTCTCAGACTGCAGGCGAAGTAACAGATAATAAAAATTCAACAACTGACGCGGCCCCTGCTGCAGAAACAAAAACAGTCCAGGAAGCTGATGTATTTAAAAATCCTGCAGTAATTATTCCGAGCCGCTCGATGACTGTAAAAAACAAGCAGTATATCGAAGTTACATATCCCGGAAGCGGATGGGTTTACCTTGGAGAAACTGCAAAAGAGCCTTTATTCCGCTATTTTGGAAGAAAACTCGGTAACTCAGACACAAAATTTACCCTGCGTTCAACAAAGGCCGGTAAAACTTACCTGCACTTTTACAAAAATGATGTTTTAACTTCTACCTATATCGATGACTATCTTGAAGTTGAAGTAGAAAATCAGGATGCAAAATCAAACGAAAAGGCAACAGCACCTTCTTACGCAGAAGTAGTTCCGCCAAAACCTGTGCGCACCGTAACACAGATTTCCCCGGAACAGAATTCTCAGAGCCCGGCAAAATCAGACGGACAAGAAGCACAGACTAAAAAAGAAACAAATTCATCAGCTCAGGCAAAACCTGCAGTTCAGCAGGAAAAAAAGAATTCAACAGAAACTGCCGACGACAAAAACGTAAAAACTGTAATTCAGGACACATCAAGTCCAAAAGAAACGTCCCAGACAGAAAGCACACCTGTTTCCTCACCGGTACAAAAAACGAAAATTGATGCACCAAAAACAGCTCAGGCGCCTGCAAAAGAAGCAGAAACTGCAGAAATTGCATCAAATTCAACCATAAAAATCGACAGAAGCAAAAACCTTCTCGAAGAAGCAAAAAAATCCCTGAACGACAAAAAGTATGAACTTGCACTTGCACAGATTCAGGCATATCTTGATTCATCATCAACAAAGATTGACGAAGCATTGTATGTTCAGGGACAGATTCTTGAAGCCGACAGCCCTGTTAAAAACATTAAAAACGCGCTCGACTCATACGACACTCTGATTAAACGCTACCCTGCCTCAAAATTCTGGAGCCAGGCAAATAAACGCAGAATATTTATCAAAAGATTTTACATAGATATTTATTAAGGAAGAATATTAAGGGAGAATAAAATGAAACAATTAAAAATTATCGCAGCAATCGCACTGACAGGTATGTTTTTATCCTGCTCAATCAGACAGGTTCAATACAATAAAAGAACAGTTCAGGTAAGCGGCACAGGAACAGTCGAAGTAGAAGCGGACAATGCAACAATCGTTTTGAGCGTAGTTACAACTGGCCGCGACGCAACAATTGCCGCAGAAAACAATGCAAAAAAAATGACCGCTGTAACAGAAGCAATCGAAGCCCTTTCCATTTCAAAGGACAATATCACCACACAGAATTATTCAATTTATCAGGAACAGTCACACCAGGCCGGAAAAACAATTTACGGCGACTACAAAGTTTCCAATGAAATCAAAGTTTTCCTCAAAGACAAGAGCCTTGCAAGTTCTGTAATTGACGCTTCTATCAAGGCTGGCGCAAACAGGCTTTCATCATTGAATTTAGGAATCACCAACAGCGAAGTTCTCGTAAAACAGGCACGCACTCTTGCCGTACAGCAGGCCCAGGAATCCGCAGCCCTTATCGCAGGAACCAGCGGAGCCCAGCTCGGAAACCTTCTTCAGATTTACGAAGAATACAACAGCCGTGCCTTTCCTAAAGCTGCTCTGATGAAAAGCAACGGAGACGTTATGACAGAAGAGGCTTCATATTCGACTCCGATTAACGGCGGTAAAAGCACTATTTCAATTACAGTAAACGCAACTTATGAATTGAAATAATAAATCATAAACGATAAAATAATTTTATTAAAATAAATAAGAAGGAATCAAAATGCTTGATTACAAATTTATCAAAGACAATCTTGAAGCAGTAAAACAGAACATCATAAACCGCAATATGCACGCAGATGCAGACATCGTTGTAAAACTCTACGATGAACGCACTGCCCTCACAACTGAACTTCAGTCATTGCAGCAGAAACGCAACGAAAACGCCGCAAAAATGAAGCAGAAGCTTGATCCACAGACACGCCAGGCTTACATCGAAGAAGGCAAAAAGATTAAGGAAGATGTTGCCGCTGCAGAAAAAAAACTTGAAGAAACAGAAGCTAAACTTGAAGAAGCTGCACGCCAGATTCCAAATATGTGCCACCCTGATACACCAATCGGAAAACTCGATACAGAAAACCTTGAAGTTAAAAAGGTTGGAACTCCAAGAAAATTTACATTCAAGCCAAAAAGCCATGTTGAACTCGGCGAAGAACTTGATCTGATTGATTTTGAACGCGGAACAAAGGTTTCAGGTGCAAAATTCTACTACCTCAAAAACGAAGCAGTATTCCTTGAAGAAGCTTTGATTATGTACGCCCTCAACATTCTGCGCAAACACGGCTTTACAACATTTATCACACCTGATGTTGCAAGGGAAGAAGTTCTCAAGGGTATCGGTTTTAACCCGCGCGGAAATGAATCAAACGTTTACGCAATCGAAGAAGAAGGAACCTGTCTCGTTGCAACTGCAGAAATCACTCTCGGCGGTTACCACTCAAACGAAATCCTCGATAAGTCTGCCCTTCCATTGTATTACTGCGGACTTTCACACTGTTTCCGCCGCGAAGCAGGCGCTGCAGGCCAGTTCTCAAAGGGACTTTACCGCGTTCACCAGTTTGATAAGGTAGAAATGTTTGTATATTGTCTTCCGGAACAGAGTGACGAAATCCACGAAAAACTCCGCCTGATTGAAGAAGAAATCTTTACAGGACTTGGAATTCCATTCCACGTTGTTGATACATGTACAGGTGACCTCGGAGCTCCGGCTTACCGCAAATGGGACCTTGAAGCATGGATGCCTGGCCGCGCAACAGAAGAAAAACCAGAAGGCGATTACGGTGAAGTTACTTCAACTTCAAACTGTACAGACTTCCAGAGCCGCCGTTTGAACGTTAAATACCACGACGATGACGGAAAAAATAAATACGTTCACATGCTCAACGGAACTGCAATCGCTGTAGGACGCGCAATGCTCGCAATCATGGAAAACTACCAGAACGAAGACGGTTCAATTACAGTTCCGGAAGTTCTCCGCCCGATCTGCGGCTTTGACAAAATCGGTCCTAAAAAAGAAGTAAAGGATCCGGTTTATCACGCAGCAAAAAAATAACTTAATCTAAACAAAATGGCCGCCTGCTGATGCAAGGCGGCTTTTTTTATACCTTTTTATCTTCAAGAAATCTCTGGTCTTCTTCTTTAATTGATTTATAGTCACAGACTGCGCAGTATTTTGTCTTGTCATCGTCCGTAAAAATTGAATCAACGTGGGCCGTGATATAAACAGTTCGTTCCTTTATCGGGCCGTTTGCAATCGGAAAGCCGAGAATCAAAGCGTATTCGCCTGAGTCGGTAAAAATATTATTCTTATCAAGGCCTGCAAAAACAATTCTTTCGCTGTCGATATAAATTATGTCAGGCGGATTTTTTCTGTCCTGGATGGAGTTTTCTTCTTTTTCTGTTTTTTGTGCAAGATAGCGGCAGACAGAAAGCAAAAAGAGGCCGTTTCCGATGGATTTTCCGACAGTTTTTGAATGCATGACGGCGTTTTCAAGATAACGTTTTGCCGTAACCTGCTCTTCTTCGGGAACATCGCTCCATTTTGGAGTTACAAATGCCGGATAATCGTCAAGAAATCCGCATTTAATATCGTTCTGCCCTTCACCTTCGTAATAAATAACGGCGTTGAATGCGCCGGAAGATTTTTTTACACGTTCCTCAACCTTTTTAATCACCGAAGGAATTACAAGCGCCAGATCCCCTGAACGTACGCTTTTCATCTGAGTTTCAAAATAAAGTCCGAGCTTGTTAAAATAAAACTGAACTTTTACGTTTTTTCCGTCAAATGACTTTACCGTTTCTGCCGGGTTTTTGAGGAGAATAATTCCCTGGTCAAGAACTTCCATCTGGTCGCGCCTTACAGCGACCGGAAAAACGCCCGCAATAGACTTTACCTTTCCCTTTTCATCCTCTTCTGAAGGCTGGGGTAAGATTTCTGTGACAGTAACCGGAACATTACCGTCCATAAGATATTGCAGAACCAGCTGGCGTTCGATTCCTGTAAGTTCGTTATTCATTTTTCGCCTCCATGCGCAATATCTTTATCTGGTTGATTTTCCAGTTAACGCTTTCGCGGTAATAGTATAACATAACATCAACAAGGCCCTTACTGCATTTAAATCTTACAGGAAGTTCATAGAGGGAATTCTGTTCAAAGCCGTTTCCGATGATATAACTTTCAAATACGTATTTTGGTTTTTCAGGTTCTGCAGGCTCAGATGTCTCCCGGCCCTCACCTTCTTTTTCTGCCTTTTCCTTTGATTCGCCTTCTTTTGAATTTTTATCTTCTGGAGCTGAAGGAAAGTCTTCTAAAAAGACCTTTTTCCATTCATTTTTGAGGTCCGTTTCAAAAAGTGCAAGTTCATAAATGCTTCCGGCCATCATCAGTTCATCATTCGCCGAACCAGTGCACAGATTTTCAGAAAATGAAGTTACAGAAAGCTTTATTTCATCCGGGATGCCTGAAACATCAAGGTTCCCGAATCCGTCAAGGTTCGGATAGACCGGTTCAATTGTTTTTGCGTAATTTGAGCATAAAAAGATTACCGGTGTGAGTTTTATTGTATCTGCAATTGTCTGAGTCGTAGAAATATTTTGTGTAAGACGGTCTTTTTCGATGGGGTCCGTCCATTCAATTTCTTTAAAACGTTTTTCTGACTGGGCCCTCAGGGTCAAATCCGAATCAGAATCTGACTTTTTATCCTTAGATGAACAGCCCGTAATCCCCAGCACGATGACCGTAAAAAGAATGGAAAATTCAAAAAAGAAAATACTTTTCTTACTTTTCATAATTATTTTATTTTACCATACAAGGTTCAAAAAAAAAAGTATTTGCCGTTTTCTGAACAGGTGTTTTACTTGAGAAACAGGCCTGTTTAATGGTATTCTTAATTCATGAATATTATTTCCTGGAATGTTAATGGAATCCGTGCCGTAGAAAAAAAGGGATTTATTGAATGGCTCAAAAACTCAAATGCAGACGTTGTCTGCATTCAGGAAACAAAAGCCAGTCCGTCTCAGCTTTCTGAAGAACTTCTTGCACCTTCTCCCTATAAATCTTATTTTTCAAGTGCAAAAAAAGCTGGTTACTCAGGAACCGCAATTTATTCAAAAGTTGAACCAGATTCAATTGAACTTATGGGCGACGAGCGCTTTGATGATGAAGGCCGTGTTTTAATCGCAAAGTTTCCAAAACTTGCGGTAATAAGCGCATACTTTCCAAACAGCCAGGATGCAGGAGCCAGACTTGACTATAAACTTGCCTTCTGCGATGCAATGCTCAAAAAATGCGACCAGCTTGTAAAAGACGGCTTTAACATCGTGCTCTGCGGTGACTACAACATCGCCCACAAACCGATTGACCTTGCAAATCCAAAATCAAACGAAAAGAACGCAGGCTACCTGCCGGAAGAACGTGCCTGGATGGACACATTTACTTCAAGCGGTTATGTGGACACTTTCCGGCACTTCTGCCAGGAAGCGGGTCAGTATTCGTGGTGGAGCTACAGATTCCACGCACGTGAGAAGAACATCGGATGGCGCATTGACTATCAGTGCGTTAACGAAGGCTTTATAAACAATGTTGAAAGTTCAGCCATATTAAATTCAATAACCGGAAGCGACCATTGTCCGGTACAAATCATTGTAAATCCTTAAAAGCGATATTCTTGTAAAACCGCTCTTAAATCTATATACTAAACAAAAATAATTGATGAGGTATTTTTTTTATGGCACTTACGCTTGCAGAAAAGCTTCTTCAGGCACACATCGTACCGGAAGCTTGTAAAGAAACAGAATTTGTAAAAGGACAGCCGATTAAACGCGGTTCCGACATTGCAATCAAAATCGATCAGACTCTTACACAGGACGCAACCGGAACAATGACATATCTCCAGTTTGAAACAATTGGAATTCCACGCGTTAAAACAGAACTTTCGGTTTCTTATGTAGACCACAACACTCTTCAGACAGACTTCAAGAACATGGACGACCACCGTTACCTGCAGTCAATTGCCGCCAAATACGGTCTTTACTTCAGCCGTCCGGGCAACGGAATCTGTCACCAGGTTCATCTTGAATGCTTTGGCAAACCGGGAAAAACTCTCCTCGGCTCAGACAGCCACACTCCGACAGGCGGCGGTATCGGAATGATCGCCATCGGTGCCGGTGGTCTTGACGTAGCTGTTGCAATGGGCGGCGGTGCATTCCACCTTGCAATGCCAAAAATCTTCGGTGTTAAACTTACAGGCCACCTCCGCAAGGGCGTTGGTGCAAAAGACATCATCCTCGAAGTTCTCCGCCGCGAAACTGTAAAGGGCGGAACTCTCGCAATTTACGAATACTTTGGTGAAGGTGTTGAATCACTGACTGTTCCACAGCGTGCAACAATCACAAACATGGGTGCCGAACTCGGAGCAACATGTTCAATCTTCCCTTCAGACGCAAAAACAAAGAAGTTCCTCGAATCAATGGGACGCGGTAAAGACTGGACAGAACAGAAAGCAGACGAAGGCTGTGAATACGACAAACTCATCGAAATCGACCTCGACAAATTGAGCGCCCTCGCAGCATGTCCTCATAACCCTGACGTTATAAATTCAATCAAAGACCTTTCAGGAAAGAAAGTTACCCAGGTTGTCATCGGTTCATGTACAAACTCTTCACTTGACGACCTCGAAAGCGTTGCCGCAATCGTTAAGGGTAAACACATTGCTCCTGGCGTAGAAGCCGGAATCGCACCTGGAAGCCGCACTACACTTTTGATGGCTTCTAAATCAGGCATTCTCGAAGACCTTATCGAAGCAGGATTCCGTATTCTTGAAAGTGCCTGCGGTCCTTGTATCGGACAGGGCTTTGCACCAAACTCAGAAGGTGTAACCCTCCGCACATTCAACCGCAACTTTAAGGGACGCTCTGGTACTGCTGACGCAAATGTTTACCTCGTAAGCCCTGAAACTGCCGCCGCAGCTGCAATCACAGGCGTTATCACAGAAGCAGAAACCCTCGACTACAATGATCCTGCATACAAGAAGGGCCTGCGCATTTCTCTCCTCGACGGAAAAGACAAGAGACTTTCAGGAAAGCAGATTCTTGCATGCGCTACAAACCGCGGTATGATGATTCCGCCGCTCCCGCTCGAAGAAGCACAGAAGGTAGAAATCTTACGCGGACCAAACATCAAGCCTTGCCCTGCATGCCGCGAATACAAGGCAAAACTTACACTTCCTGTACGCTTAAAGGCCGCAGACAACGTTTCTACAGACGACATCATGCCGGCAGGAGCAAAAGTTCTGCCGCTGCGTTCAAATATTCCAGAAATTTCAAAGTTCACTCTTACCCGCCTCGATCCAACATTCTATGAAAGAAGCGAAAAAGAAAACTTTGCTGACTGCTGTGTAATCGGCGGAGAAAACTACGGACAGGGTTCAAGCCGCGAACACGCAGCCCTCGGACCTATGTACCTTGGCGTACGCGCAATCATTACAAAGAGTTTTGCACGAATCCACAAGGCTAACCTTATCAACTACGGAATTATTCCAATCAATTTTGTTAATCCTGCTGATTATGATCAGATTAAACAGGGTGACACAGTTGAACTTACAAATATTGAAGAAGCGCTCAACACAGGTTGTGAATTTGACATCGTATGCAATGGCAAAACATTCAAGGGTGTCAACGACCTTGCTGAACGCAGCCGCAATATTCTTAAACAAGGCGGTCTTGCTGCCTACACACGCAACGGCGGAAATTAATATAAATATTTGCGATTTTAATAATTGTGGATTATAATTTAAATTACCGCAGAAGTTGCGTTTTATAGAGTAACGGTGTGGATTCCACACCGTCACTTTTATGGGGGAATCAGATGAACGTACATAACCTAATGGAAGAAGTAGTAGTATACAGAGTTAATCAGTTATATGAACAGGTAAAGGAAGTAAATGCAACATGGTTAACATGTGATTGCGAAAACTGCCGTCTTGATACAATAAGTTATGTACTTAACCGTATTCATCCAAAATACGTTGTAAGCGGCCGCGGAGTTTTACACGCACGCGACGTAATGGAAGATCCTCAGGTAAAAGCTGATATCGACGCCCTCGGCATCGAAGGAATCCGCATTGTCAGCACAACAAAGCGTCCGTTCCACTCAACTCCCCGCAAGGAATGCACAGTTCAGGCTTCAGAAGATCCTGTATTCAACTACCCTACAATTCAGGGAACAATTCTTGAAGGCAGCACATTTGAACCTCTCACAGGCGCAACAGTTACCCTCAAACAGAAGGGCGAACTTGTTGAAATGGCCGATATGACATGGGCAAACCCAATCCACACATACCAGAGCACAAAAGGAACTTACAGCTTCTGGCCGCGCGCTACTCCTGCCAAAAAAGACGGAGAAACAAAGAAAGTAAGTTTTACAATTGACGTTTCATGCCCTGGCTATGATGACATTACATATTCTTTTGATACAACACTCACCGCAGAATCAGTAGTCCGCGGCGAACTTGACACTACAATTTCCCTCAAGATTATGGACCTTGTAATGTTCAAAAGCGAAATCAAAAACGATATGGACAGAATGATTGTTGCGGAATAAAAAAAAAATTAACTTTTTTTTGAAATTTCGTAAAAATGCTATTGACCTTTTTTTTTGGTTCTGTTATATTATCAAAGTCGATTGACGAAACGGACAGTTAGCTCAGTTGGTAGAGCCCCTGGTTTACACCCAGGTTGTCGGGAGTTCGAGTCTCTCACTGTCCATCCTGACCTGATTGAATCAGGTCTTTTTTTTCAACCGGGATGTAGCGCAGCTGGTAGCGCGCTTGGTTTGGGACCAAGATGTCGCAGGTTCGAATCCTGTCATCCCGATTTTTTCGAGCAGAACTTTAGTTCTGCTCTTTTTTTTTCATTTGACAGGATTAGCCCTTCCCCTTAAAAAAAAGAATTTTAGCGACAAAGTTCGTAATATGGTTTATAATATAAAGAATAATAAACATATTACGGGAAGAGGTATTATGGCTAATACAACTGAGAAAAAAAGCTTTTCTCTTAAAGCAAAGATTATTTTCTTTATCACAGGAACAGTTATTTCGATTGCTCTTATTACAACGATTCTTTCCCTGCAGACATTCGCAAAAGAAAACAACACTAATACCGTTCAGGAAGTTTTACACATGAGCAGCGGTATTAAGTTCATCCTGACA
This sequence comes from Treponema sp., assembly GCA_016283615.1. Lineage (GTDB taxonomy): Bacteria > Spirochaetota > Spirochaetia > Treponematales > Treponemataceae > Treponema_D. The sequence goes on along the minus strand of JAEENG010000071.1, from coordinate 60,340 downwards.
GACTGGCAGGACAACATTCAGCGTTATTCCCGCATCGTATCCCAGGATGATGAATGCAGACCTATTTTCTTTGACCCTGATTATGACGCTGAAGAAATTCTCGAAGAAAAAGCCGAAGAATACGGAATAGATATTCTTGCCTTTATAGATACAGATGGCGTTGTAATTGCCGGTTATGGAATTGACAACGGAACCAAAGTCACAAACGACTTTGTTCTTGCAGCAATTAAGGAAGGAAAAAGCCGGGCCGCATACGAGACAATCGGTGATATTCACTATGGAATTGCAAGTGCCTACCCTGCCCGTGACGGAAAAAGAACACTCGGATGTGTTGTAACCGGATACGATTTGACAGATATGGAAGAAGACTGCTTTGTTCCAATCGTTAATAATAACTTTGGAGTTGAATGTACAATTTTCAAGGGCACCGAACGAATGGCAACTTCTCTGGGCGAGGACTTAATAGGAACAACACTTGAAAACCAGAACATTGTAAATCAGGTTATCAATCTGGGAATTGAATACGACGGAAATAATACAATCAAAGGAATCGATTACTATACAAATTATATTCCTTTAAAAGGTTTTAACGGTTCTGTAACAGGTATGCTCTTTGTTGCAAAATCCCTCGAATTAATCCAGCAGGTACGAACAAAGACAATCAGGATTGTAACTCCGATTGTCTTTATTCTCGTTCTTCTTGTAATTCTTGCAACATATATGTTTACAAAATGGCTCATCAGACGAATCAACACTGTAAGTTTCTTCCTGAAAGACCTTTCAGAAAAAGACGCAGATTTGACTCAGAGGTGTCCGGCCGACCTGAATGATGAAATCGGCGGCCTTGTTACAAACTTCAACAACTTTATGGAAAAACTTCATGCGCTGATGGGTAACCTCAAGGATGCAAAGGCTGAACTTCAAATCAACGGAGAAAGCCTCAACGCAGGCACGGAAGATACGGCAAGTTCAATTACAGAAATCATTGCAAATATCAAAAGCATACACAACCAGATTACAAATCAGGGTACGAGCGTTGCAACTACAAACGAATCCGTTAAATCAATTTCTACTTCCATCTCAAACCTTGACCAGCTCATTTCAGAACAGTCTGCAAGCGTTACAGAAGCCTCTGCGGCCGTAGAAGAGATGATTGGCAACATTTCTTCCGTAAAGAAGTCTGTAGAAAAGATGTCAGAGTCTTTCTCAAGCCTCCAGTCAAATGCCGAAATCGGCTTTACAAAGCAGGCTAATGTAAATGACCGAATCAAACAGATTGAAGAGCAGTCACAGATGCTCCAGGAAGCAAATGCCGCTATCTCTGCAATCGCTGAACAGACAAACCTCCTGGCCATGAACGCGGCAATCGAAGCAGCTCACGCGGGAGAAGCAGGTAAAGGTTTTGCGGTTGTTGCAGACGAAATCCGAAAGCTTTCAGAAACATCTTCTTCCCAGTCGCACATAATCGGCGACCAGCTCAACAATATACAGTCATCCATACTGGATGTCGTTTCTTCCTCAGAAGAGGCCAGCACGGCCCTCTCAGACGTGTCTACGCGCCTTAAAGAGACCGATCAGCTCGTTCTCCATATTCATTCGGCTATGGAAGAACAGGATGAAGGTTCAAAACAGATTATCGAAGCCCTGCGCGATTTGAATAACACCAGTGCTGAAGTTCGTGATTCTTCCCACTTAATGGCAAAGGAAAGCGACCACATCGTTTCTGAAATGACAAACTTGAGTGAAGCAACAGAATTGATGAACACCAGCATGAATGAAATGGAAATCGGTGCAAAGAAGATTAACGATACGGGAGCCTCACTCGGTGATGTTTCAAAACAGGTTGAATCTTCAATCATGCAGATCGGTTCCCAGATTGACCTGTTCAAGGTATAAATTCAGATAAAAAAGGAACACATACCGGCTGCAGCCGGGATTCAGATTGCAGTAAACAAAACCCAGCATTTTGTGTTTACATAAAAAAAAGGCCTTAAGTCATAGTGCAGCGCACCATAGTGCAGCGCACCAGTGCAACGCACAGAACTTAAGGCCTTCTGTTTTATCAGTTAATTATGGACTAGTTGTTGAACAAAACTGCCCACAAGTTGTATTTAGAGAATACACTTACTGCAACGAGAGAAACTGTAGACATAATCTTGATAAAGATATCCATACATGGACCTACAGTATCTTTGAGAGGGTCACCAACAGTGTCACCTACTACAGCTGCATCATGTACAGGAGTTCCCTTACCTGCACCAGGAATACCACCCTGTTCGATGTATTTTTTACCGTTATCCCATGCACCACCAGCGTTACCAGTAAAGATAGCGATCATGATTGATGCGATTGTTGAACCGATAAGGATACCGCCGACAAAATGTGCACCGAAGAGGAGACCTGCAACAACAGGGATGATTACTGCCATCAAAGCAGGAACCTTCATCTGTCCGATAGAACCTTCTGTAGAAATCTTGATACATGTGTTGTGATCAGGATCTTCCTTACCTTCGAGGATAGCCGGGTGTTCCCTGAACTGGCGGCGAACTTCTTCTACCATCTTGCGTGCTGCGATTGCAACAGCGTCGATAAGCATACCTGAGAAGAAGAATGGAAGGGCACCACCAACAATTGCTCCGGCAAGTGTCATTGGTTCCATAATGTTAAGGGTTGGAAGACCGTTAACAACTGATTCTCCAGGAAGAGAATACATATAAGAAAGCATGAGAGCGAGTGCTGCAAGACCACCGGAACCGATAGCAAATCCCTTACCGATAGCAGCAGTTGTGTTACCAACAGCATCGAGAGTATCAGTAATATCACGAACACTTTCATCAAGTTCACTCATTTCGGCAATACCACCGGCATTATCAGAAATCGGGCCGTATGTATCAACAGAAACTGTAAGTGCTACGAAAGAAAGCATACCCATAGCTGACATAGCAACGCCGTAGAGACCTGCTGTGTAGTATGCTACGATAATACCGAGTCCGAGAACGATACAAGGAGCCATACATGAACGCATACCGAGAGCAAGACCGGATGTAATTGTAAGAGCTGGACCTTCTTTAGAAGCTTCTGCGAGAACCTTTGTTGGTTTGTAGTCGCTTGATGTGTAGTATTCAGCGAGGATACCGATAAGAATACCTGCAATAATACCTACAGCAGCACCAATCCATGGTGAAAGAGCACCAAACTTGAATCCGAGGTCTTTATAGTCAACAGTGCCAGCAAAAAGTTTGTAAGCAAGAACAGCACCTGCAACGAGTGTAAGGGCTGCACCAACATAAGTTGCACCATTCAACTGGCTGTGAACATTCTTTGATTTAGAAAGGTTGCGTACGAGAAGTGATGCAACACCAACAACACAAGAAATAAGTCCGAGGGCAGCGAATGCCAGCGGATATGTGTAAAGAGCTGACAAAGATTCACCGGCAACATTTGCATGTTTGATAAGGTTATATCCGAGAGCGATTGCAGCAACGATAGATGCTACATAAGATTCAAGAAGGTCAGAACCAAGACCTGCAACGTCACCTACGTTATCACCAACGTTATCAGCGATTGTAGCTGGGTTACGAGGATCATCTTCTGGAATGTGAGCTTCTGTTTTACCAACGAGGTCAGCACCCATATCAGCAGCTTTTGTATAAATACCACCGCCAACACGGTTGAACATAGCAACCATTGAACAGCCGAGAGCGTATCCTGTAAGAACGTTAGGGAATTTTACGAGCTGAATTTTTGTGAGCCATGCCGGAGTTGTAGTTGTAAGATCAATCCAGCCGAGAACATAACCAAAAACGATTACAACAATTGAAAGACCAAGAAGAGCAAAACCTGCAACACAGAGTCCCATTACAGAACCACCGCGGAAAGCAACTTTCAAAGTCTGACCGATATTCTTTGTTTTGTTTGCTTCGTTTGTAACACGAACGTTTGCATAAGTGGCAATTTTCATACCAACAAGACCTGCCAGCCCTGACATAACAGAGCCAAGAATCAAGGCAGCAGAAACGTACCAGTCAAGAGCGAGCCAAACAATTACTGCAACGATAAGAACTACGATTGCAAGAATTCTATATTCAATGCTAATAAAGGTATTAGCACCCCCACGAATGTATGCAGCAATTTTCTGCATTGTTTCGTTTCCTTCTTCAAGTTTTTTTACCTTGAAGAAGTTAAATGTAGCGTAAGCAAGTGCCAGACAGGCAGCAAGCAAAAGCAATACGGAAAGATTCATAAATCTTTTCCCCCGACAAAATCCGGTAACCCGGCATGTATAACTTTTAGTCCAAACTGCAACGCAATTCGGCCAAAAAATTTTGAAAATTTTTTGGTAATTGTACTATATCAAAAATGAAGAATTTAATCTGTTGGTGAATTTGTACAATAATGTCTTTTATGGAAGAATTGAATTCACTCTGGAAAGAAGGCGTTTTTTATCCCGCGACCACTCAGGTGCCACAAGAGTTTTAAGGGGCGGATCGCCTGTAAGCCTGTGGATTATGCAGGTTTTATCGAGCATTTTAAGTGCCTGTTTAACCAGGTTAAAATATTCATCAATTTCAAGAACCTTTATTTTTCCTTCCCTGTAGGATTCAATTAACGGAGCATCAGAGACGATAAATAACTCAGTGATTTTTATCCCGAAAAATTTATCTCTTTCCGAAAGATTGCGGCAGGCCTGGGTATTAATCAGGTTTACAAATTGAACGCTTTTAAGCATGTCAGAGGCGCTTTCTCCGGGTAAACCGAATATCAGATGCGTAACCAGATGAACTTTTGGGGCGGCAGTTTTGATTCGGCTTACGACTTCTTCATAATCACGGTAATCATATTGAATATTCATCTGCTTTGAAGTTTCCGGGTTTGCAGTCTGGAGGCCAAGTTCAATCTGGACAAAAGTTTGATTTGAAATATCAGAAATGAATTCAATTATTTTATCAGAAAGACAGTCCGGGCGTGTTGCAATCGAAATTCCGGTAACATTGGGATGTGAGAGTGACTCCCGGTATTTTTGAATCAGGATTGTTTGATCCCCGTAAGTCGAAGTAAAGTTCTGAAAGTATGCAATAAACTTATGTTCGTTTTTGCCGCTTCTGCCTGAGGCTTTTTTTACAACTTTTTGAATTCCGCTGTTCAACTGCTCTGTAATAGAAAGCTTTTTATCCGAAGCAAATTCTCCCGAACCGGCCCTGCTGCAAAAAAGACAGCCTCCCCTTCCCTTTGTCCCGTCACGGTTCGGGCAGGTACAGCCTGCATCAAGAGAAACTTTGTAAACTTTAAAGCCAAAAATTGATTTGTAAAAGTCGGAAACTTTCATTCTGTTTGTTCTATTTAATTGAATAATCCAATTATATAAAAAAACCCGCCCCCTTTCGAGAGCGGTTTGTATCAGTTAATCAAACTGATTATCGTTTGAGGCTGAGTACAGTTTCAAGAAGTGTATCAGCTGTCTGAATTGTCTTTGCGTTTGACTGGAAACCGCGCTGTGTTACGATCATGTCTGTAAACTGTTCAGACAAGTCAACGTTTGACATTTCCAGTGCGCCGGCCAGGAGGCTTCCCTTTCCTGCGATACCGGATGCACCGATGTTAGCAAGACCTGAGTTGTTGCTTTCTACATAAGTGTTGTTTCCGGCTTTTTCAAGACCGTTCTGGTTTGTAAATGTTGCAAGGGCAAGCTGACCGATTGTACGGTTTGTACCGTTTGAATAAACACCTGTGATTACACCTGACGAGTCAATCTTAAAGTTATCAAGATAACCCATTGTATAACCGTCCTGGTAGAAAGCCTTTGTAGAAGACTTTGAAGCGCTCTGAGTTACAGTGTTTTTCTGGCTTCCGATTGTACCAAGGTTGATGTTCATTGTCTGGCGGTATGGAGTTCCGTCTTCGTTTGCATTTGCTTCAGGAACTGTGTAAGAAGCCTGAAGGATGATTTCTCCGGTCGGATTTGTTACGTTTCCAACCGAGTCAGTTACAGACTGCAAAGTTCCAGTATTGTCAAAGTTAACGAAGAAGTAGTTGTCTGTTCCGTCTGTTGTATTAAGACCAACGCGTGTCTGTGTAAAGTCTGCATTGTCAGCATCGATCTGAACATCAGCACGCCACTGGTTAGGATTTCCTACAACGCGGGTAAAGTTTACAGAAAGAAGGTGTGTATTACCAAAGCTGTCGTAAACTTTGAATTCTGTATTCCATGTGCCTTTTGCGATATCTGCCGCATTTGCACCTTCTGGAATTTCCGGTGTATTTTTATCGAGGTTACATGCAAAGTTTACATTTGCTGTAGCTTTTGCAGGGTCTTTTGAACCTACAGGAATGATAAGATCTTCAGGGCTTGCAGCTGTCTGTAAAACTGTTTCGCCGTCAATCTGGCGTGCCATCCATCCCTGAACGCGGTAACCGTTTGCAGGGTTTACAAGAGTTCCATCAGAGTCAAGGCTGAAAGCACCGGCACGTGTGTAATAAGATTTTTCGCCGTTCTTTTCGAGGAAGAATCCATTACCCTGGATTGCAACATCGGTTGCGATACCTGTTGACTGCAGGTTACCCTGAGTAAATACTGTGTCGATTGAAGCTACAGTCATACCAAGGCCGACTTCTTTAGGGTTTACACCACCGATTTCGTCAGTTGGTTTTGCGGCTCCGCTGAGTTGCTGGCTGATCATGTCCTGGAAGTTAACACGGCCTCTTTTAAAACCTGTTGTGTTAACGTTGGAAATGTTGTTACCAATAACATCCATTCTTGTCTGGTGATTCTGAAGACCGGATACTCCAGAATAAAGTGATCTCATCATATTGCTACCCTCGTTTTAAATTCTTAAATTATCAGTTATCGTAAACAGCTTTGATCTGATTCATGCTGTAATACATGCCGTTTACCAGAATGCGCGGAGATAATCCGCGTGTTGCTCCTTCAACAACGCCCGTTGCAGAAGTATCGCCTAAATCAAGGTCAACCCTGCGGCCGAGCATTGACTGAGCTTCGCTTGAATTGATAAGAGTACTCATCTTTTCAAAACTCTGACTCATGTTTGTCATCTGTTCGAGTGAACTGAACTGTGCCATCTGGGCGATAAATTCAGTATTCTCGAGAGGACTTGTAGGGTCCTGATTTGAAAGCTGAGCAATCAAAATTTTAAGAAAGTCATCCTTGCCCAATTCATTACTGGCCTTACGTCCGTTTACTGTCAGTGTTTTGTTAAACGAATCAACTGCAGTCTGTGTCTGCAGTTTTTCGCTTGCACTCATCGTAGCTGTAAAATCCATTCAGTTACTCCCATCAATTTTTTAAGTTCATCCGCATGGCAGATGAACCTTGCTTTATAAATTTCGGCTTTTTTTAAACCGACTTGAATTTTTTTATGCAACAATATTTACAGAATAATCATTTCCGTATTGGTAAGCGGCCGGAGCTGCTTCTTCTGAACTAATAACTGCCACATATTCAGAGTAAGCGCGGTCAGCCTTAAACTGTGCCTGCTGGTCCTGAGCCTGTGAATTTGAATGATTCTGGGCAAACTGCTCATTTCCATTCATTAAGTTCAGATTGAATTCACCAGTTTCAAAACCGTTCTGTGCAAATTCATTTTTAAGAGCCGCAATGCTGTCTTTGATTGCTTCGTATGCTTCTTTTGAATGAACTGTAATCTGGCCCGAAATTATCTTGTCAGAAAGTGAAAGATTGATTTTTACATTTCCGAGTTTTTCCGGGTGAAGAACGAGATTGATACTTCCCTGGTTGTTGTCGCGTAAAACAATTGAACCGGCTTTTACAAATTCCGGAGCATTGTCGATTACGGCGTTTGACAGCATTGCCTGGTAAGTTGAACCATTTGCAGAAGCACTCTGCTGATTTGAAGAAGTGATATTCTGTTCAGCGGCTTTTGAAAGGTCCATTGTCACCTGAATTGAATTTTTGCTTTCCTGTTTATAAGAAAGTTCAAATTCTTTTCTCTGCTGGCTTTTATGAACTACCTGATCCGGATTTTTTGATTCTGCTTTAACAGTCCTCAAATCCGAAACTTCGAAACGACTGATTTTTTTGTCCTTTTTTGCCAACTTTGAAAAACTTTCTTTATCTTCAGAAAGTTCGTGTTGAGCAAATTTTACCTGGACACCATTTTTCTCTGCGTTTTCAAGAAATTCCCGTGGAGAAGTTACAGAAAAATTCTGAGCCCTGGTCAAAAGCTCTTCTTCGCTTTCAAGCCCCGGAACAAATTCCTGAGCGCCTTCAATCAAAGCGGCAAGTTCATCATCAATATTGTTTTCCGATGAATTTTTGCCTTCTACTTCAAAAAGCCACTTAAGTTTGTTCGGAACTACAAGCCTGTCATTTTTTGTTTCCACAACAAGCTGATGCTCATCTTCCGGAAGTTCATTATTGTCCTTCTGAACTGAACGCTGTTCAAGCATTTGTTTTACAGCAAGTTCTGCAGATGAAACAACTTTTTCTTCCGGTTCATTTTTCTGATTTTCTTCTGGAGTTTCTTTTGCAACGTCTTTTTTTGAATCTGCTTTTTCCTTTACTGCAGTTTTTTCTTCCTTTTCAGGAAGTTCAGCAAGTTTATCTTCGTTTTCCTGCAATGAACGCAATTCGTCCATAAAACGGGTATCGCCCGTTTTCAGGTCCTGAGGAGAAACTTGTACTGATTGAATCTGCGGTAAAAGCTGCTCGATTTGAACGGCTTGCATCGGCACGACCTCCAATGTAAAAATCGAAGATTCCGGCCGATTTCAGGAATGACGCTTAGTCTAAAGACTCAGGCTTGCTTGCCATTTTTCGCTGGATGACTGCGGCGCGTTCAGCAGGCATATTCATAAGCCAAACCGAAGTCATTGACGCAGTTCTTGCAGCGGCAGCCAGAGCATCTGTTTTACGGAAGATGTCAATTACATCCTGATCATCCATTCCCATCAGCTGTTCGACGGCTGTCTTTGGCGGCATACTTGTCAAATAGGTCGAAATTTGTTCGATGTTAACATTTCTATCATCGTACTTTTTGACCTCATTGTTGAATGTTTTTTCTCTTTCTTCCTGACTTTTTTGTCTGTCTTCAAGTTCCTTTGCAACAGCTTCGTTTGCACTTTCTGTTCTGGAGATGTCCTGTTCCCTTTTATCCAGTTCCTGTTTGCGGATTTCCAGCGCTTCCAGACGCTTTGCAAGGCGGTCGCTGTCTAGGTCAGCTTCAAGAGGTTTTGTTGAAGTTGCAGTTACAGAAGTCTGGGTCTGCTTGCCCAGAAGTTTATAAACCGGCGCAAAAACAGACTTTGCCTGAATTATGCCGAGATAGTCGAACCACAAAAGTCCGCCTAAAATGATGATTGCGATTAATAAAAGTAAGACTATAGATTTTCCTAATCCGTTTCCTCTAGCCATTTCCCCACCTCAAAGAAAACTCAAAACAATATTTTATTTTACACCATTTTTTTCTACCAGGCAAGGTTTAAGTTAATCCGGTAGTCCCATTTTTCTTTGTTCACACCGTTAAAGTGGTACAAAACTGATGCCGCAAGTCCAAAATTGCATTCACTTGTGGCAAGAAAGCCTGTATTGGGCGCCAGTGTCAATTCAACAGTAAAAGCAAGTGTGTCTTTATAATCTTCTTTCTTTAAGTCTCCGGCAATCGAATCCACTTTTTGAATATCAAAATTATCCGAACTTTTATATTTAATCTGTCCGCTGTAACTTGTCATAAAGGAAAGCCTCTGTGCAAAAAGAGAAAGAGCCGGAATTCCCTTATGAATTTCTTTATTGAATAAAACCGCCGTCGCTCCGCCTTCGGCAAAATAGTCCATCTTAGGGAATAATGTGGCACTCAAAGAAAGAGGGACAAAGCCCGGAAGCCTGATTCCAAGCGTTGCACCCGCATTATACTGTTCGTCTTTTTGAATTCTGTAGTCATTATCCTTTAAAGCCCCCCAGACAAAAGGAGTAAGTTTAAAACCCGCATACTGGTAATAGCCCGGCGCAACTTTATGGATATTACTGTAAGTCAAAAGAGCTTTTGCCTGGGCATAATATCCTTTGGCATCCTTTGTCCTTCCGTTTCTTTCTTCGTCTTTATCAACGTATTCGCGGCCGTAAAGGCCCAAAGCGCCAAGTCCTGCTGTAATTGAACTTACATATCCGTGATACAGGACGGCTGCCGTATTTACGGATCCTGAAGCCTGCATGAACCCTTTTTTATCAAAGACTACAGTTGCCTGTTCAACAAAACTAAAGGAATCGTGTCCGGTCTGCATCTGCCCGGAAAAACCGCCCTGTAAAGTTGCAAAGTCAAATGCGGTGCTGACAGTTGTAATTTTGTCTCCCCACGGATTTGAAGTTATAAAACTTGCCCCGTAAGAAGGAGCCGCATCCAGATCAAAATCAAAGTCATAGATATAGATGCTTCCCCACGGTAAAATTACTCCGTTTTTTGCATAGTGCATAGGTTTATAATCTTCTGCTTCCGGAAGAATTTTTGTTTCAGTGTGAGAGTCGTTTTCAGGCTCTGCGGCCGGCTCTTCTTTTATAAGGGACGGAACGGCTTCTACAGAAGGGCCGCCTGTTTCCCCGTAAGCCGCTGTTTCTGTCTGACCCGGCACAAATTCAAGTTGAATATCATTAATATTCAATGCGTAAAGTACATCGTATTCATAATGCTCACCGTAAAAGGCAAGTCTGTCACCACAGTCGCCCCTGATTACAACCGGCTCCTGAATACTTCCATCATAATCCTCGCTTCCAAGGGCAAAGACATTTCCGTTCAAAAAGCCTGCGCGGCTGAACATTTTTCCGCTTTTGCCGATTCTTGCATAGCCGAACGAATAAGAGTTCTGTCCGTCTTTTTGCCCAAGATATCTGAGGGAACGCATATTAAGAGGATAATCATCATCCGGAACAAAAATATTATTTACGGATTGTGATGATTCATCATATTCTGCGATTGACCAGCGCAGACCTTTTTTACTTATGTAAGAGAGATTTCCTTCGCGGCTTGTCAGGCTGAACGGAATTTCGTCAGTTTTAAGCACTAATTTTTTATCAAATTTTACGTCAGAGCTTTTTAATTCAACCGTATAAAAACAAATTGAATAAGGATTTTCTGCAACCTTTACCGCGGCAATTTTTACGCACTTTTCATCTGCGTCAAGAATTACACCGTCGCGCAGGGATTCATTTGCAATATTTATTTTTCTGCCCTTTTTAATGTCAAACAAAGTGAGTTCTGCCTTGGTGTTGGACTTTGAAACAAGACGGCTGATTAAAACATAGCGTCCGTCACTGCTTAAACTCAACTTAGAGACACCGCTTACTGCCATAATCTTCTCTGGTTTTGTGTATTTTTGAGATTTTTCGTCCCATACAGATTTTTTAAGGCTTGCAGACTTTGTGTCCATAAAAACAAGTGTATTCTGGTCCTTTGAAACTTCCAGATTTGAATACAGAGTTTTTTTCTGCTTTCTGAATAAATAATCTTTTTGAGAAAGAGGTTTTACTTCCGGCGGATCCAGCTGTGCATAAAACTCATTCCAGACATCGGTCAGGTTTCTGCCGTACGTTTTTTTAAATACTCCGGCACAAAAACTCAGGCTCAGAGAGCGTCCTGCCGTATACCAGAATTTTGCGTATTTTGAAAAACCGTAAGTTTCCTGGAGGTATTTTGCAAAAGAGCCTCCCCAGATGTAAGCATCAGTTCCGCCCGGATAAGTATCACGTGCTCCTGTAACGTCACGCCAGGATGGTTTTACACCGTCAATTTTTGCCTGATAAACAATCTGAGTTGAATACGGGTCATTCATTCGGCCGCCGCGGACACTGTCATGGCGCTCAAGACCTTCTGTAGAAACAGTAGCGCCTTCAAGCCAGAATGTGGTCAAAGTCAGCTGCGACGGAGTAAATGCATCTGAAAAAAATGACATTGCCTTAAAAAAGCCCGCCTTGATATTCATTGTTACCGCGTGTGTAAGTTCGTGGTAAAAAATTGTTTCAAGAGTTTTCTGGTTATTATTGATTCCTTCCGAAGTGGCTGTATCAAACAGAACGATTCTATTATAAGGAACAAGGGCAAAGTACGCGTTAATCTGTTCGAGCTGTTTTGTAATGGTTACAGGAAAGCGCTGGTAAGGCTCTGTTTCAAAAAGTTCGCAGATTTCAAGATAGTAGGAGTCACAGACTGCTTCGATTTTTCTTGCGGCTTCTTCACACTCTGCAGGAAAAATAATGTCAAAATACTCTGTTTTATAAACTTTTAAGGCGCCCTTTGTTCCGGCTAAAACTCCGCTGTAAGAAAAAAGACTTGCCGTAAAAATGAATACAAAACTAAAAATCAAAAAAAATCTTTTCATAAAACACCCTGGATTAATCAAACAAGTCCTGCAACGGCAGTTCCGATGCAAATGTCGTCGTCCATACTCATTAATTCAAATTTTATACCGCTTTGAACTGCTTTACCCTGATTCAGATTGAATTCAATCCGGTCTTTTAATGTATGCATCTTATAAAAAGTTGAACCGTTGCACAAAACGCATACGCTTGAGTCCGGATTTTCTGAGCCGCCCTGTGTGGTCAAAATCAGGCTTGATTCAATAATGGAAGCGGCAATCTTTGCACACCTGTCAACAAAAGCGTCCATAATTGCAAAGAGAGTTTTTTTGTCGCCTTCTTCCTTAACAAAATCAAACAGGCTTTTTTCTCCGGATAAATAATTGTTTACTTCGATTGTACTGAGTGAGTTTATTTTTAAAATTGAATCCGAAACGTCCGGACTAAAAAGTCCTTCCTTACAGGCTGCCCGGAGAGATGTAAGAACTACCCCGCCCATATACGCGCCCGAGCAGCATTTTTCAAGCGGATACTGGCCCGGGTTTTCTGTAGTTTTATCAAATTCAATATCAAAATCACTCAAAGGAACGCTCACAGACTTTCCGATTTCTTCTACGATAATCTGCCGTTCTATTTTTAAATCGTCGTTTTTATAAACAAATGCCGCATTAATTCCGGTTCCAAGAATAAAACCGATGTGGGAGCGGTAATTTTTCTGTGTTGAACCTGCACAGCCTGCAAGGAGAGCCGCAACTGTGTCATTCAATAATTTGATAGATTTTATGTTTTTCCAGCCGCGGTTACGGAGAACCTGGAGCAGGTTTTTACCTACGGGTTGACCGAGAACGGCTTTCGCCTTGATTTCTTTGCTGAACGCGTTCGGAATTCCATCACCGTCTTTTGTAATGTCCATTGCGTACGAAAAACAGAATCCGATTCTGCAAGCTTTGTCTTTTAAGTAATCAATATTGTCTGCAATCGCGTTAAAAAACTCGTCCCTTGAAAACTCTCTGTCCAGGGCCGGCATAGAGGTTTTTCTAAAATCAGTCACAGAAAAGTTTCCATCCCGGCCGGTCGTCACGAGGCATGAGCGGAAGTTTGTTCCTCCGGCATCGATTACAATTATTTTTGTATCTGAAGGTATTGCTTTTGGGACGTCCATCCAGGTTTTAAACATGTCGGGGCCGCGTCCCTTGTCTTTTGAACTTTTATCCTGTGTAAACGCGCCTGTCATTTCTTTTACAAGCGCATCAGTAATCATCACGCTTTTAAAATTATGTTTTGCAAAAAACTCGTCTGTATTCATCGTTCCTATTATATGGTTTAATCCGGAGTTTTTCAAATTATCCACATAATACAGACGGGCACAGACTTTCATTATTCAAATGCTTTTTTAATTTTTTATTTTGAACTATAATCTCATTTCTATGGCAGCAGATTTATCTGACTTAAAAAATGAACTCAACCCCGAGCAGTACGAAGCGGTTATGACAACTGACGGCGCGATTCTGATTATCGCCGGAGCCGGCAGCGGTAAAACACGCGTAATCACTTTCCGTATCGCACACATGCTCAACGAAGGAATCCCACAGAGTCAGATTCTCGCACTTACCTTTACAAACAAGGCCGCCCGCGAAATGAGCGAACGAATCCGCGAACTTACGGGCAAAAAGCTTCCGTTTTTAACAATTTCAACCTTCCACGCATTCGGTGTAAAAGTTTTGAGACAGGACATTTCTAAACTCGGCTGGAGGGAAAACTTTTCCATTTATGACGAAACAGACCGGAACGCCCTGATTAAGGAAACCGGCCGCGAACTTCGATATTCACCAGAGCAGCTTGATATTTACCAGATTGGAATTTTAATTTCCGACATCAAGACAGGCCGCAAACAATGGAACCACGAAAACGAAATTTACAGGCAGCTCTACGAAGCATATCAAGAAGGACTCAAACTTTACAATGCAGTAGACTTTGACGACTTAATCGTTCTTCCTATAAAACTTTTCCGCGAGTTTCCGGAAATTTTACAGTCCTACAAAGACCGCTACAAATATATCATGGTTGATGAATTCCAGGATACGAGCCACCAGCAGTATGAACTCATGCATCTTTTATCCGACAAAAACGTTGCTGTAGTTGGTGACGACGACCAGAGCATTTACAGCTGGCGCGGGGCCGATTACCAGAACATCATCAACTTTGAAAAAGATTTTCCGGATGTAAAGGAAATCCGCCTTGAACAGAATTACCGTTCAACAGGAACAATTCTTGCGGCGGCAAACGGCGTAATCCAGCACAATACAAACAGAAAAGACAAAAAACTCTGGTCCGGCAACGGCGAAGGAAAGCCGATTGAAGTTCAGATGAGCGACAACGAGACCGCCGAATCAGATTTTATCGTAGATACAATTTTGTCCCTTGCTGTAACCGAAAAACGAAAATACGACGATTTCTGCGTTTTAATCCGCGCAAACACACAGAGCCGCCCGATTGAAGAAGCATTTTTGCAGAAGAACGTTCCCTACGTTATGAGCGGCGGAACTTCGTTTTTCCAGCGCAAGGAAATCAAGGACATTATAAGTTATCTCCGCGTAATCGCAAACCACGATGACGACGTAAACCTTCTGCGCATCATAAACACGCCCCGCCGCGGAATCGGACGCAGTGCGATCGAAAAACTCAACACGGTTTCAAGGAACCTTGGCTGTTCACTTTACGAAGCGATGAAGTCTATTCTTGAACTTGGAGATGACAAGGCAGAAGAATTATTGAATTCAATGGACCAGACAGGCCTTACCGAATCCTTTGCCGACTTTGGAGAAGCCACAAAGGATTCATTTAAAGAATTTGTTTCGATTATCGAAGACAACAAAACCATGCTGGGTGGACACGGTCTTGCAAAAAAGGTGCGCGCCATGGTTGAACAGGTGCGCTACTTTGATTATCTGCTTGCCGAAAACCCAAAGTCCGAAAAGGCAGCCCGGTTCAAGTATCTGAATATTGAATCCCTGATTAACTCCATGGAAATGTGGGAAAACAACCCGGAAACCTCAGATCCTAATCTCTATAACTATTTAAACAGGATTACACTCCTCTCCCGCGACGACATGGACGACGATGACGACAAGGGTAAGGTCAACTTAATGACGATTCACGCGTCAAAAGGCCTTGAGTTCCCTGTTGTGTTTATCGCAGGCTGTGAAGAAGGCCTGATTCCCCACGGAAGGGCCGTGGACGAAGGCGGCCAGCAGGCTGTTGAAGAAGAAAGACGCCTCTTTTATGTTGCAATCACCCGCGCACGCGATAAGCTTTATATTTCTGCCTGCCGCCAGCGCCGGCGCATGCAGTCCGTTGTAGAATCCCAGACAAGCCGATTCCTCGATGAAATTCCGGCCAACCTTGTAAAGTACGCCGAACCCGAAAAAGAAGTTGATTTAAAAACTGCGGAAGATTTTTTTGCCCAGATGAAAAAAAGGTTCCAGGCGCCTATTGTTCCAGGATTCACTTACAAACCTAATTAAATAACGGAAAATTACAAAACTAAGACAGTATAAAAAGCGGTAAGGTGATTATACTAGAAATATCTCAAATGGAGGAGATAAAAATGAAATTGAACAAAATCGTTTCAACACTCGCAGCAATTGCAACAGTTGCAATGTTTGCTTCTTGTGGTTCATCTGAAGCTCCTGCTGCATCTGAAGCAGCTGCAGCACCTGCAGCATCAGAAAAACCTGCAGTAGCTACAGAAGCACCAAAGTACACATTCTCTGGTGATGTTCTCAAGATCGAACTTGAAAACATGTACTATGATGAATTCCTCGTATTCGCTGATGCATCAGCATCTGGCGGTTGGGCTGGAAAACTTCTCGGACCAGATTCATTCGCAGAAGCTATCGTAACTTTCCCAGCTGGTACATATGAAGGTCTCGTTAACGAAGACGCTCCAGATGGAAACCACGACGCATTCAACGTAGTAGTTGGTGACAAATACTATCGTACATTCCCTTCTGATCCACCAATCGGAACATATGAATTGACAACACGTACACCAATGAAACTTGTTTTCGATGCAGAAACAACTGTAACTGTTAAGATCGTTCAGAACGACCCTAACAAACCAAACAAACCAGGTGAAAACGGAATGAAGATCGACTTCATCCAGTTCACTAAGAAATAATCTAGTTTGATTTGAACAATACCCGATGGAAGTTTCTATCGGGTATTTTTTTTGAATAAATCTCCGGAGTATATAAAAAATGGAATTAATTTACGGTATCAAGGATAAACCAAGCTTTGGCAAAGTCCTTTTGTTTGCTATTCAGCAGCTTCTTGCCATTATGGCTGCTACAATCGCCGTTCCAGCCATCATCGGACACGGCCTTACAGCGTCTGCTGCCCTCTTTGGTGCAGGTGTCGGAACAGTTGTTTACCTCCTCTTCACAAAAAGCGCAAGCCCTGTATTTTTGGGAAGTTCATTTGCCTTTATCGGTTCAATGCTCAGCGCATTTGCAGGTGCAGCATCAGTTCAGATCGGATACTGGGGACTTATCATCGGTGCCCTTATGGCAGGTCTGGTTTATGTAATTATCGCAATAATCGTTAAATTCTGCGGTGTTTCATGGATTGATAAACTTATGCCGCCGGTAATCATCGGACCAACAGTTGCAATCATCGGATTGAGCCTTGCTCCAAACGCAGTCAGCGACCTTATGAAAAGCACAGTTGAAGGCGGAAGTCCTTATGTTGCTCTTATCTGCGGTCTTGTAACTTTGTTTGTGACAATGCTTTGTTCAACTTACGGCAAAACACTCGGCCGCCTCATTCCATTCATCCTTGGAATTCTTGCCGGCTACATTCTTGCTTCAATCTTTGCACTGATTGGCACTCTCAGAGAAATACCGTCCCTTATAGTTATCAACTATTCAGCAATCGAAAACATTAAAGGTTTCTTTGCCCTGCCTAAGTTTACCTTCCTAATGGGCGGCAGCGCAGGCTTAAAGGGAATTACAGGAACTTACCTTCTTACAATCTTTGCGGCTTACGTACCGGTAGCATTCGTAGTATTTGCAGAACACCTCGCAGACCACAAAAACCTTTCTACAATCGTAGGCGTTAACCTCCTCGAAGAACCAGGTCTTACACGCACCCTCCTCGGAGACGGTATCGGTACAATGGTCAGCACAGTCTTTGGCGGCTGTCCGAATACAACTTACGGCGAATCAATCGGTTGTGTTGCAATCACACGCAACGCTTCAACAATTTCCATCTGGGGATGTGCCGCACTCTGTATTTTGTTCTCAATGATTTCTCCTCTCGTTGCATTCCTCGAAACAATTCCAAACTGTGTAATGGGCGGTGTTTGTATAGCATTGTACGGCTTTATCGCAGTATCCGGATTCAAAATGTTCCAGACTGTTGATTTGAACAAAAACAAAAACCTCTTCGTTGCATCAATTATCTTCATTACAGGTGTCGGCGGAATGGTTGTAAGTTTTGGCCAGATTCAGATCCGTACAGTTGCCTGTGCTTTGATTCTTGGTATTGTAACAAATATTATTCTTTCAAAAGAATCTAACTAACCGGAATTCGTTTTGAAACTGATTAACAAACAGATAGTGTTGCCACTTACACTGGCAGCACTATTTTTTACCGCCGCATCCTGTAAATCACCTCCAGCCCCTGTAGACGAAGACAGAACCGGCTATTCGTATGCCCGCTCTGCTTCAGCCGTTGAATTCAACGAAATCTGGGGTTACATAATGATTAAAAATGAAGACCGTTTTTCAAAAGAGTTTCCGGTTTCTGATATCGGTTACTTTGTAAAAGCTGTCGACACTTACAGCCGCCTTGAAGATGTTCCTGCAAAAGAAGAACATTTTGCAGACTTTACAGGAAGGGTTCACCTCGTTTCAAGTGCAGATTCCAAAGCCCAGACTCACCTGCTTTTGACACAAAAAGACGTTCGTGACCAGATTGTCGAAGATTTGATTAAAGCCTCAGAAACATACGACGGACTGCAGATTGACTGGGAACTTGTGCCTGCAAAGGACAAGGACGCTTATCTTGAATTCTTGACGATCCTCAAGGAAAAACTGGGCCAGAAATGTCTTTCTGTCGCAGTTCCTGCAAGGGTTAAAACACTCAACACCGATGCCTATGATTATGAAGCTATAAATAAAATTGCCGACAGAATTATCGTTATGGCTTACGATGAACACTGGTCTACAAGTGAACCAGGGCCTGTTGCTTCAAACGGATGGTGCAAAAGAATTGCTGATTACGCAAAGACAATTATTCCGCCGGAAAAGCTTGTAATGGGTCTTTCTTTTTACGGAAGAGCCTGGTCTGATGACACTGAAGGAAAGCGTGCTTACACGTACGATAAACTTCAAAAATTAAAGTATGACCGTAAAATAACTGATAAAAAAATCCAGAGAAACGCAGAAGGAATTCCATATTTTACCTACAAAAAACCGGTAATGATTACAGTCTGGTTTGATGATATTAAGTCAAATACAGAACGCTGCCGGATGTATCAGGAAAACGGAATTCAAAATATCTCATGGTGGAGAATCGGCCAGGAATCCATAAAATTCTGGGACAATATCGGTTTAAAATAAAAAAAGGAGCCGTCTAATAAAGTTATTAAACTTATCAGATGCTCCGTTATTGACACTTGCCTGACTCGAACAGGCGACCCTCTGCTTAGAAGGCAGATGCTCTAATCCAGCTGAGCTAAAGTGCCGGTAAAGACAATATAACAAAAAGCGAGGCTTTTTGCAACAGGTACCGAAATTTGGATTTTTAGTTGGATTCCTTTTTAATCGGAATAATTCCGAGATCCAGGACAAGTGAATATGCATACGTACAGGTCGTTGTGTCCATCGCAACACCTACAGCATAAAAATGTACGTAGTAAGTAGCCTTGTTTTCGTCCGACCATGTTTCATTATACACATAATCTTCGTCACCATCGACAGGTTCAGCGTGTTCTTCAAAGCCAGTATCGTTCTGGTCAAAAAAGTCAAAGGAACGGTTTCTGCCGCTAAGGTTTCTGTACGGTTCAAAAAAGATTAAATCATCATAATTCAATGCGTTTCCGTTTGAATCATACCATTCGCTGCTTGCTTTTACGTAATTATAAGTGACAGCCCCTCTGGTTGAATCATAACCGATGTATGAATACACTTCCCCGCTGTAAGTTGAATTATAACCGTGCGGAATTGCAATCGAACTTCTAAAGTCAATGGAATCTGAAGAAGCGTAAGTGTGAGGCCTGAAATAAATCTTTCTGCTTGAACCTTTCTGCGGAACAAAAACCGAGTCAGAAACTTGAACTACAGTGCCGGAAGAAAGACGAACCTTTTTTAAAAGAGGCTGGTATTTGTAAGTATCAATCAACTTGGTTACTGCCGCATCACCGTTTGATGTGGTATTTACGCTTTCTATACTGCTCTGATAAGAAGTGGCATTTGTGTAATTGTTGAAAATTTTATAATAGACTTCAGTTCCAAGAAATGAACCGCCTTCGATATTCAGATTTGAACTTGATTCATTTGTCTGAAAATCTATGTATAAAACAGCATATTCTTCAGTTGAGTATGTCGGAGAATTATCCCGGATAGTCGGCGGGTCAATTGAAATGATTGTATCAAGCCCGCAGGACATAAAAAGAGCGCAGAAAGAGACAGACAAAAAAGTAAATTTTATTGAACTAAATCTTCCTGCGCTTTTCATATATTTATAAATAAATAAAACCCGTTTTAGTTACAATTATTCAGCCTTAGGTGCTGCTGCAGAAATTGCAATCGAGCGGCTTTTTGCAACAGAAGCCCATTTTGATGTCGGGTGCAAGTCGTTGAGTTTTTCGTATGCTTTGAGTGCTGCATCTGTATCACCCTTAGCTTCGTTTACACGGCCAAGAGAGAAGTATGCATGGTCAACGAGGAAGAAGTCTTCAGCGTCGATTGATTTTTCGTAGTATTTAACTGCCGAATCAAGATCGTTGAGATTTTCTGAACATACAGCTGCGTTATAATAGCAGATTGGTGCAGTATAAATCGATTTTTTTGTTTCTGCGGCTTCAACCCATGCAGCGCGGCTTGATTCCCATTCTTTCTGCTGGAAAAGAATGTCTGCCTTGAGCATGTTTGCGCGTACACCAACAATACCAGATTTTGTGGTAAGAGTTTCAAGTCCTGCAAGAGCGGCGTTGCGTCTTGCTTCCCAGTCTTCTTCTTTTACTGAGTCAGCATCCTTTTTGAATGCATATTCTACAGCGTCAAGAGCAGAAAGGTCTTTAGCGAGAGATTTGTTGGAAATTGTAGTGCCGAGTACGATAACTGCGACAAAAACAAATACAACTACTGCAAGTCCTATAAGAAATGCGCGGTACTTTACGAGAGCCGCACTCAATTTTTCTGATGGTGTCTGTTCATTATTTGCCATAATTAACCCCTAATTTTTTTTATCAAAAATCCCCTACGGAATCTTTTTTAATTTTTAATTTTCCCTGATATGCAGTTCGTTAAGCAGACGGGATACGTAAGTTCTCTGAATTCCAAGAATCTTACCTGCCTCGGTCTGATTCCATGAAGTTTCGGTAAGAACCTTTTTAACATAAGCCGCCTTGAACTTATTGATTGCAGTTTTAAGTGAGCGGTCTCCGTCTGAGCCTTCAAGCACTTCAGATGCAATTTTTTCAAAGCAGGTTTTTGTATCAGCTGCTCCTGCACCGGCAGAAGAAATACGCAAATCTTCCGCCTGAATATATGGTGGTTTTCCCAATACGCAGGCACGTTCAACTGAGTTTTCAAGCTCGCGGACATTGCCAGGCCAGTAATAACTGTAAAGAGCGTTGATTGCCGAAGTAGAAAAACCTTCAAAATTCTTTTTTGTTTCGTTTCTGAATTTTGTAAGGAAGAACTGTGCAAGCGGAAGAATATCTTCTTTTCTCTCGCGCAAAGGAACAATATTTAAAGGCATTACATTCAGTCTGTAAAACAAATCACTTCTGAATGTGCCCTCACTAACCATTTTTTCAAGGTCACGGTTTGTAGCCGCAACGATACGAACGTCAACATTTATCGTCTTGCTTGAACCTACGCGTTCAAAACTGTGATTCTGTAGAACACGGAGCAGCTTAGCCTGCAGTTCAAGAGGAAGTTCACCGATTTCGTCGAGGAAGAGTGTTCCGCCGTCGGCTGCTTCAAAACGGCCTTCCCTGTCACTTACAGCATCTGTAAAGGCGCCTTTTACGTGACCAAAAAGTTCGCTTTCAAGAAGGGCCGGAGACAAAGCCGCACAGTTTACGCGGATAAATGGTTTTCCGTTGCGGTTTGACTTAAGGTGAATCTGTTCTGCAAAAAGTTCCTTACCTACACCGCTTTCGCCTGTGATAAGAATTGTTGTATTTGCAGTTGCAACTTCATCAATAACGTGAAGGAGATCGAGAACCTGCGGGCTTTTTGCAACAAACGAGTGATATTCAGTTCCGCTCGCTACATTGCTCTGCAATACAGAAATATTATCTTTTGCTGTACGGAATGAATCTGCGTTTGTGTAGGCAATTGCGGCCTGATTGGAAAGCAGTTCGAGGATTTCGAGGTCTTCGTTATCGAATTTTCGGTTATCTGATTTATTGAGCAGCTCGATTACACCAATGCACTGTCCGCGGATGCGCATTGGAATTGCAATCATAGTTGTTGTAATATAGCCGGTTTTATTTTGAACTGTAGTAGAAAAGCGCGGGTCAGAACCAACATTGTTGATTACAACTGCCTCATTTTTTTCGGCAACCCAGCCTGCGATACTGCTCTTTTCTACGGGAATATTCATTGCCTCGGCACCTTTAGGGCCGAGGGCAACTACGAAACGTAATGATTCATCTTCTTTATTCACCAGAAGGAGAGAAGAAGACTCACATTCAACAAGACGCATTGCTGATTCAAGAATATAAACCATCAATGCGTTGACGTCAGAATAATTTGAATTTATTCGTCCGTTAATCTCGATGAGTGTTTTTAGTTTTTCTAAACTGAGAGAATTAAGTTCACTCATCGAAACTAACTAGTTGTTTTTCTGGTCGTTAAGCATGTCGCCAAGGGTGTAAGCACCGTCACCGTCATTATCTGATGAAGACATGTACTGGTTAATTTCTTTACGTGCCTGTGCCTTTTTGAATTCTTTAACTGAAAAACCAACTTTTTCCTTATCAACGTTAATGTCAACTACGTAAACATTGAGTTTGTCGCCGACATTGTATTTTTTAACTGCTTCTTCGTATGGAACTTCTTTGTCATCGCTGAGATTTGCTTTGTTAACAAGACCTTCGATTCCTTCAGGAGCCTTTACAAATACACCGAAGTCTGTGATGGAAGTGATTTCGCCTTCAAGTGTTGAACCTGTGCTGTATTTTGAAGCGAATTCTTTCCAAGGGTTAGCAGTAAGCTGCTTGATACCAACAGAGATGCGGCGCTGTTCAGGATTTACTTCGAGAATCTTAACATCGAGTTCCTGGTCAGCAGAAAGTTCAGAACCTGGGTGCTTAACTTTCTTTGTCCATGAAATATCTTCTGCACGGAGGAAACCTTCGATACCGTCTTCAAACTGTACGAATGCACCTGCGTTTGTAATTTTAACGATTTTTCCGTGAACTGTTGAATCAACAGGATATTTTTCTGCAATTGAATCCCAAGGATTTGGAGTTGTCTGCTTGAGACCGAGAGATACGCGACCTGCCTGGATATCATAGCCCAAAATCATACACTTAACTTTGTCGCCGATCTTAACCATGTCAGATGCTTTGTTAATCTTTTTAGTCCAGCTGAATTCAGAAATGTGAGCGAGACCTTCAATTCCTTCTTCGAGTTCGATGAATGCACCGAAGTCAGTAAGTTTTGTAACTGTACCTTCTACGATGTCTTCAACATGATATTTTTCCTCAAAGTGCATCCAAGGGTCTTCAGAAAAATGCTTGAGGGAAAGGTTGATTCTCTTATCTTCCGGATTGAGGCAGATAACTTTGAGTTCGATTTCCTGCTCTTTTTTAACAAAGTCTTTTGGACGGGTAACGTGACCCCAGCTCATATCGTTGATATGAAGAAGTCCGTCAAATCCGCCGAGGTCGATAAATGCACCAAAGCTTGTAAATGATTTTACAGTACCTTTTACTGTGTCACCAACCTGAGTATTGGCAAAGAACTCATCACGATTTTTGTTCATTGCTTCTTCAAGATATTTACGGCGGTTAACTACTACGTTAGCCTTGTTGTCTGAATAAAGACGTTCAATATAGAACTTAGATTCAAGACCGATAAGCTTTTTAGGGTCTTCAACCTTTGTGCTGTCTGACTGACTGATTGGAAGGAATGCGTGGATGTCACCGCCGAGGCTTACATCAAAACCGCCTTTAACTTCTTTTTCGATTTTTCCTTCTACCGGAGTTTTTTCATCTGCGGCTTTGCGGAGATCTTTCCACAACTGTTTAGACTGTGCCTTGCTGAACGATACTTCAGGACCGTTTCGTCCATTCAAGTGTACAAGAACAACTGACAAAACATCACCGACATTCGGGAGCTTTCCGGCAAATTCCTGAGTAGGAATCTTGCCTTCTGATTTAGCACCAATATCAATGAATACAAGATCATCTGTAACCGAAACTACAGTACCATCAACAAACTGACCATCTTCAAGAGGTTTGAAGCTCTTAAGAGACTCCTCTAATTGTGTCTGGATTGAAGTCTTTGATTCAAGACCTTCACCATTTTCCACTTCCATCTGTTCCATATTAAACCCTTTTTTGTGAATTTTGGTTAATATTATCTCACAAACCTGCTCAATCGTCAAGGCAGATGTGTCAATATATACGGCGTCTTCAGCGCGTTTAAGGGCGCCTTCTTTTTTATTTCTGTCGATTTCGTCACGTTTGATAATTGCCTGCTTTACTTCTTCCAGAGTCATGTTGGAAACGCCCTGGTCAAAGCGCCTCTGGGCCTGCACGTCAATCGATGCATCCAGGTAGAACTTATATTCAGCCTGGGGAAAAACAACTGTAGTCATATCACGGCCTTCGCAGATGATATCAAGACTCTTTGTGATTTCCTGCATGCGTTCATTTACAAGGTGACGAACTTCCACATTGCTCGAAACCTGAGCTACTCTTGTGCTGACTGCGTCGTCATGGAGACGGTCTTCTACGTCTGTCCCGTTGAGGACAAGCCGGCTGTTTACGTATTCAAGTTTTTGTTTTTTACAGAATTCAAGAACTTTCTGAGCATCGCTTATATCGATGTCAGTTCCATTAAGTGCAAGGGTAAGAGCCCTGTAAAAACTTCCGCTGTTCAAATAAGTAATGCCGAGTTTTTTTGCAATAATAGATGCGATAGTTGATTTTCCTGTTCCTGCAGGTCCGTCCATTGCAATAATCATTTATATCATGCCTCCGTTTTTTTCTGACACAAATCTAAAAGAGATTTAACTTCTCCCTCTGTCAATTCCCTGAATTCACCTTCCTGCAGGTTTCCGAGACGTAAGTTTCCGATTCTTACGCGCTTAAGGCTTCTGACCGTGGCGCCGGCGTCTGAAAACACTTTTCGGATTTCGCGGTTTTTGCCTTCAACAAGAACAACGTCCATTTTGTGACTGCTCAAAACCCTTGCAGATTTAGCCTTGTAAAAAACTCCTTCTACGCGCAGACCTTTTTCAAACTTTTTATCAAGGTCTTCGGGAAGAGGATAACTTGTTTCTACATAGTATTCTTTTTCTATCTGGCTTGAAGGATGACTTAGTCTGGCGGCAAAATCGCCGTCATTGGTAAAGATGATTGCGCCGCGGCTGTACATGTCAAGACGGCCGACATTGTAAAGGCGCTCAGAGTATTTTTCCTTAAGCAGGGAAACTGCAACTTCCCTGCCCTTTTCATCTGACTGCGAACATACGAGGCCCGCAGGTTTATTCATCAGGATATAGAGTTTTCTTTCTTCGAGGGTAACCTTTTTTCCGTCAACTGTAACTTCGTCATCCGGAAGGACGCGTGTGCCCATTTCGGTTACGACAACACCATTTACGGCTACACGGCCATCTGAAATAATTTTTTCGCTCGCGCGCCGGCTTGCAACACCGCAGTGGGCCAAAAAGGATTGAAGTCTGACTGGATTTGTATCAGCGGGCAAGTTCAAACCTCTCGTTTTCTTTTTCGTCGAGTCTTGGTAATTCAGAAATTGAATTAAGCCCGAAGAATTTTAAGAATTCTTTTGTTGTTCCAAACTGAACAGGTCTTCCAGGACCTTCTTTACGGCCAACTTCTTTAATCAGCTGACGCTCAACAAGGAGGCGGATCATATTGTCCGGCGGAACTCCGCGGATTGATTCAATTTCTGCACGGGTTACAGGCTGTTTGTATGCGATGATTGAAAGAACTTCCATTGCCGAACGGCTCAGGCGCCCTGCATTTTTGTTTCCGTAACGTTCCTTGAGGTTTTCCCAGTATTCTTTTTTAGGAGTTAAAGTCCAGCCGCCTGTAATAAGTGATAATTCGACGCCGGATGTTTCCTGAGTGTATTTTTCTTTCAGAGCTTCGATACAGCGTTCAACAACATCTTCAGAAAGTTCGGTAATTTTTGCAATTGCTTCTACGGTAAGGGGCTCGCTGTCCAGAAACAGTACGGATTCAACAAAGCCGACTTCTTTATCCAAATTTACTTCCATCTTTTATTTAATTCCTGATTTTGTATTCTATATTATTTTTTTTAATTGTTTAAGGCTTTATGCAGCATTACAGCGACAAATTTTTATATCACCGAACATTCTGTTCTGCATAATTATGGCAATCTTGAATTTTACGGCTTCCAGAAGTGCCATAAAGGCGCAGATTACGTCGAGAACATTGCCCTTTCTAACAATCAGATCTGTAAACATACATTCATTTTTCTTTTCGAGAAGTTCGTTCATCAGGGTAATTTTTTCATTTACAGAAATCTCTTCGTACATATCAATAATTTTTGAATCTGAATATGAACTTATCAGGTTCTGGAAGATTTTCTGCATCTGCTGGAGCAAATCCCAGGTATCAACTGTCTGCCACATATCTTCATCTTCGAACGGAAGCACTCGCTGTATCTTTTTACGTTCAAAATTCCATTCGCTTTCATCTTCTTTTTCTTCCATGAGGGCAGAAAGTTTCTTGAACTTCTGGTATTCAATAAGTTTTTCTACAAGTTCTTCACGCGGATCTTCAAAATCAAGGTCGTCATCAAGTTTAACTTCTACCGGGAGCATCATGCGGCTTTTGATATAAACAAGTCTTGCGGCCATATTGTAGAATTCACTCAGGTCTCCGAGGTCTACCTGTGACGCGTAGTCCAGATACTCGAGGAACTGTTCTGTAATCTGTGCAATCGGAATATCGTAAATATTGATTTTATTGTCGCGGATCAAAGCCCAGAGCAGATCGAGCGGGCCTTCAAATTCGCCGGCGGTATAGCGGTGTTTAACTTTTGCTGTGTCTTCCTCTTCCATCGTCTGAATTAACTGTTCTTCCATTTTTTACACCTCTATATTTATAAAATCCTTGCTGTCACAAACCTTCTGTACACCACTGCTGTCTGTCTCGAGCAGGTATTCTGCGAAGGTCTGCCTTATTTTAGAATCGGCAGATTGTCCCAAAATCTCAAGAGCCGGAACGAGTACAAATGCTCTTTCTTTTATGCGCGGATGAGGAATCTGTAAATCTTTTGTGTTGATTTGCCGGCTGCCGAAAATTTCGATATCGATATCGATTGAACGCGGTCCGTTTCTGATTTCTTTTTTTCTGTTACGGCCAAGTTCGGCTTCTATTTTGTTTACGGATTTTAATAAATCGAATGGAGAAACATCGTCTTCTGCATAACCGCACACAGCCATATTGTAAAAGTCATCCTGATCTTCTACGTACATTGGTTTTGTGCGGTACACTGAAGAACATTTTAATTCTGAGAGCACGGCGCCAAGCTTATCAAAAGCAAGTCTGAGAAGTTTAAGTTTGTCATTCCCCTGCCATGACCTGTTGGATCCCACCCCCAGAATCACGAAATTCATTTTCTAAAAAAGTGCATCCTTTGCAGAAGGTGTAACTTCTACAGTTGAATCAGGTGTTACCTTTGCCTTTGGTTTTGCGGTATCCTTTGCAGCTTTAACCTGTTCAGGATAAACCGGTACACCTTCCTTGTTTTTTAAGACCTGTCCCGGGAATACTTCGTTACGGATCTGAGCTTCAATCTGTTTTGCGTAGTCAGGATTCTGTTCAAGGAAATTAATTGCGTTTTCCTTGCCCTGACCGACCTTTTCTTCACCGCGTGTATACCAGGCACCGCGTTTATCGATAATGCCGTGTTTAACCGCAGAATCAAGAAGGGAGGCAGTTGCAGAAATACCCTTTCCAAAGTAAATATCAAGTTCAACCTTGCGGAACGGAGGCGCAACCTTGTTTTTAACAACCTTGACGCGGACTCTGTTTCCGACAGCGTCCTCTTCTCCCTTGCCGTCAATTGATTCGATACGGCGGATTTCAAGTCGGACTGAAGAATAGAATTTGAGTGCGTTACCACCTGTTGTAGTTTCAGGGTTACCGAACATTACACCGATCTTCATACGGATCTGGTTGATAAATACGATTGTACACTTGCTCTTGCTTACAATTGCAGTAAGTTTTCTCAAAGCCTGGCTCATAAGGCGGGCCTGGAGACCTACCATTGCGTCTCCCATATCACCTTCAATTTCTTTCTGCGGAGTAAGGGCTGCAACAGAGTCTACAACAATAATATCTACTGCCCCGGAACGAACGAGACTTTCTGTAATTTCAAGAGCCTGTTCACCTGTATCCGGCTGAGAAACCCACAATTCATCAATGTTTACGCCGAGATTTTTTGCGTAAACCGGGTCCAGCGCGTGTTCAGCGTCAACAAAGGCTGCGATTCCGCCGAGTTTCTGAGCTTCAGCGATTGCATGGAGCGCAAGGGTTGTTTTTCCGGAACTTTCAGGACCGTACATTTCGATGATACGTCCGCGGGGATATCCGCCAACACCAAGTGCTTCATCAAGTAAAATAGAGCCAGAAGGAATTACTTCTACGCCCTGTGCATCAGGCTGTGAGCCAAGCTTAATCAGAGAACCAGCACCAAACTGTTTTTCGATCTGAAGTCTTGCGGCTTCCAGCGCTTTGAGTTTTTCAGGCATTTCTGCCGTTTCTTTAGTGTCTGCCATTTTTGCCACCTTTTAATTTTCCTCCCACTCTATATATAGGCAGTGATTTTTCAAAATGCGCTAATGCTTTTGAAAAAACTCTTATAAAATACTGTTATAACTAATCTTTCTGAACCGGCTGATAAACAGTGCGGCCAATCAGAGAGATTTTTCCGTTTTCAATTCCAATTCTGGAAAGAATTTTAACCGGTCTTCCGCCTTCAATTTCCGGCTTTGGAGACGGTGTAAACAAAACAGGAACGATTCCGTCAACATGGTCAAGATTTTCATAACCAACGAGAAGATCGCACTTAAACGAGTCTTCCGTTTGAACCGCATTGGTAATCCTGCCGGACCATACTACCCAGCAGCCTATGTATAAAACCGGGTCCTGGGCAACATCCTGGTACGGAAAGTTATCTGAAATTGAATCAAAGGTCGGCTCTTCAAAATAAGACAGGAGTAAATCTGCCTTTTTCTTTATTGAAGAAGACGCATTTGAATTCAATATGCGGTTAACTTCTACACGTGCCATATTATCACGATAATCCTGAAAGTACATCCTGGCATCATCGTAGGCCTGCATAATCTGCCTGTCAGTCAGAATATAACGGTAAACTCCGCCGGACAAATCGGTTTCGAGCGCGTTCTGCTGCTCTTCTGCGGTAAGTGTAAGTTCACTCAAATCCGCGCGTTTACCGTATTGCCTGCCCCCTGTTCCAAGGTTCATAAAGTGTAAAAGTATAAACGCAAGCACAACTCCGGCCACTGCCGAAACGAGTAGGCGTACAAGTTCATTCATATTGCGGCCTAAAGGCGGATAGAATTTTTCTATTTTGCCGCTGTCGACCCACCTTACAATTGTTTCGTAGTTGCCCTGTGTGCGGATAAACTCCATTGCGGACTTTGCAATTTTATTCTGAGGTTCAATATCAAGGACATCAAGATAATATTGAATTGCAAGGTCTGTGTCGCCGCGGCGCAGAAAAAGTGCGGCCTGGCCGAGCAAAAGGCGCGTATCCTTGATTTTTATATGGCGCGCCTTCTGAAAGTTCTGGTTTGCTGTTCCCGTGTCGCCTACATAAAGACAGGCGGTGCCAAAGAGAAGATAATATTCAAAACTTTCGCGGTAAATCTCACGCGAGTCTTCCAGAAGGTCAATTGCATCGGCAAACTTTCTTTTTTGAACAAGAGCGCGTGCAATATCGATAGTCGGTTTACTCATTGTTCTTCTGCTGCCTTATCTTTTCAAGAATTGCATCAAGTTCACGGTTAAGCTGTCTTACTTCCTGGCGGTCAACTGTCAGAGGATCGCTCTGCAATGCATTAATCCGGTCAATGAGATTCTGGATGTATTCAGGGTCAAGCTGGCTGTCGGTGATTGAAGGCGAAACGATAAAGTCTACTGCAGGCTTCTTTAATTCAACCTGGTCATTTTTAACTTCTGTAACTTCTACAGGGTTATCAACCTTTTTACTCAACTGGTCAATGAATGCAAGTCCGTTTGGAACGCGGCTGTCTACACCTGCAACGATATAGAAAGAAAATGAAGTAGTTTCTTCCGGCTTGAGAATCTGTGCAGGCCAGTTTACGGCAACAGCCGAGTTATTGTATGCAAGAACCGTATTAAAGCTTCTGTCATCCGTAATTTCCGGAATCCAGGCTCCGTTTGAAAGAGAATCCCTGTTAGCCATGGAAACCCAGTCAGGAGAAGCAATTGTCTGTCCGTACAGAACAAACTGAACTGAAGTTCTTGAATTTGTAGAAATAATTGAACGTTCGGTTTTCATTGAACCAAATTTCTTTTCGCCCTTAATCTTTAATCCGGTAGAAGTTATAAAGTGATAGTCAGTTCCTTCTCCGAGGATTGTATCAAAAAGTCCTTTGATTGCAATTGTTTCCGGATTTTTTGAGATATTTGTCGAGTAAACTGTTACACGGACCATATCTTCGGGAGCACCCATTACAGAAGAAACAGGCACAAAGTCTACGACAACCTGAGCTTTTTTTTCTACAGTGTATGCAAGCTGGGCACCGGAACTCAATTTGCGCAGTTCCTTATTTACACCTGCATCCTTATTCAATCTGTAAACCGTATTGTTGATTTTTGCAGAAAAATAAGTTGAACTTGAACCTTCATACTTTGAAAGAAGTGCTGTTTCCGGTGTATCTTCGCCCTTTGCAAGCATATTAAACGAACCGGTTGAGCCCTTGAATGTAAGGCGCAGAAGTCCTCGCTTTATTTCGTATTTACTCTCCGGAACATAAACGATTCCCAGATATTTGTCTTTCTTTTCCCTTAATTTATCTTTTGCAAGCTGTTTTGCAAGACGGAGTTTTTCTTTTGCTGCGGCCTTTTCTTCCTTTGCCTTTTTCTTTGCTTCTGCCTGCTTGACTTTTAACTCAGCGCGTTCTTCAATGAGTTCTTCCTTAGTTTTTTTAGGCTTTGTTTCTGTCTGTTCAGTTGTTTCTTCTTCTGCGGCCCCTTCGGCATCCTGCGCAATCAGAGGTACAAACATAAAAAGAGAAACTGCCAAAAGCAAAGTGCATTTTATTTTTTTCATAAAAACTCCTGTTAAGCCTTTTACAAATTATTCTGAAGGATAGCGTTCGTCCAGAAGATACTGCAGGTGACGGGCCTTTCGCTTTAATGCTTCAACTTCAGGATCTGTTCTGAATTTTGAACTGTTATTTACTGCCGCATTCTGGGCAGTTGAATTCTGTGCGGCTGTCGGTTCCGGCGATGTTACGGCCGGAGCGGCATCTTTTGAACCTGCGGCGGTATTTGAATTGCGGGCGGCCTTAAGCGCTTCATTTTTCTGTGCTTCAAGCATTGCCGAATTTGATTTTTCTGCACTCAGGAGAGATTCAAGTTCTGCAATCCGTGCCTCGGCATCGGAAAGTGACTTCCGTAAGCCCATCTTATCTTCTGTCTGATAGAGTTTAATCTGTCTCTCGTAATCTTCGCGGGCGGCAAGATTTTCTTCTCCGGTTACCTTCAGAAGATAAACAAGTTTTTCTTCACGTTCGCGCTGTGCAATCATTTCGATGCGGTAGCGGCTGTCAGTTGCCTTTGCGTCTGTCGGAAAATCCTGGACTACGCGTTCATAAAGCGAGCGGGCGTAATCAAAGTTGTATTCGTTATAGAAGCATTCTGCAATCCAGTACAGGGCAGAAGCGTAAAGTTCGTTTTTAGGATTCTGGTGGCAGAAGTCGCTCAAAACAAGAACGGCGTCCTCGTTGTTTCCGAGAAAGTGGAGTGCCCTTCCCTTCTGAAAGTGCATGTACGGCGCATATCTGCTTGAAGCAAATTTCTGAAGGAAGAGGTTTGCGTCAGAAAGAGCCGATTTGTATTCACCTGCGTACATTTCGCTCATTACAAGCATGTAAAGGGTTTCCGAATCATAGCCTGTTGTTGAACTGCCTGCCTTTCTCAAAAAGAACATTGCAGAAGTCCAGTCATTTTTGCGGTAAGCGTCAAAGCCCTGCTGCTGGTCTGAAGTATAGGAACCTGCAGAAAGAGGCATACATACAAATAATGAAAAGACCGTCAGAGTAACAGCAAGAAACTTTTTCATATCAGTTCTCCCATTCAAAAGACCCGTTAAAGAAAGCGGATCCCGAAACGATAATGTCTGCGCCGGCCTGAAGAACACTGCCTACAGTTTTATTGTTAACTCCACCGTCAACAGAGATTTTATAATTATAACCCTTTTCTTTGCGTAAAGCGACAAGTTCGCTCACTTTATCCACACAATATGGAATAAGTGACTGTCCGCCAAAGCCCGGGTTTACCGTCATAACCAGAACCAGATCTACCTGGGCAAGAACCGGAAGAATTGAACTTACCGGTGTTGAAGGTACGATTGAAATTCCTGCCTTTTTTCCAAGTGAATGAATATGATTTATCAGGCGGTCAATGTGAACGCAGGCTTCCTGATGAAAAGTGATGTAATCCGCACCTGAGTCTGCAAAAGTATCCACCATTTCTTCCGGGCGTTCTACCATCAGGTGAACATCAAACGGAATTTTTGTAAGAGGACGAATTGATTTTATTACGGGCTGACCATAAGTTATCTGAGGAACAAAGTGCCCGTCCATTACATCGATATGAATTAAACCTGCGCCTTTTTCTTCGCAGAGTTTAAGAGCTCCAGCCAGATCACCAAAGTTTGCAGAGAGCAGAGATGGTGCTAAAATTTTACCTTTCATTATCCTATTATGATAACAGAATATAGAGATAAAAACAACATCTTATTTAATTTCAAAAAAAACACTGAATTAACTATTGACAGATTATTTCAAACAAAGTATAAACTTTACCCCAATTTTTCTAAAATTTTGTAAGTTTTATTGACTAAAAACCCCATTTCGCTATAATTAATATAATACTATGAGTAATCAGTCTGAAGAAGGATTAAAAAATGCCTACTCCCTCATGGAGCAGGGCAAAGCCAAGGCCGCTAAAGATATTCTCGCTGAACTTTATCAATACGATTTGAGTAACAGCGAACTGAATTTTGCAGTCTGGTGCTGTTCCTACTGGAGTGATTACATTCAGAGCCTTCCGCAAATGGATCCTTTTGAACAGGGCGAAGGTTTGTGCTATCGGTGGAAATCCTTCGAAGACGAACTCAGCCGTAAAAAAGATGTATTTTCAAAGGCAGTATATTCAATGCAGACAGGCGTTTTTGGCCTTGCATTAAAGATTTTTTCGTCGCTTGACAGTCCGCATAACACTGTACAGAAGGCAGAGATTGCCCTCAAAACAGGAATATGCAATAAAAAACTCGGCAAATACGATGAAGCGCTCGCTTGCCTGACAGAAGCAAATTCACTCTCCCAGTCCAGTGCACCGGTTCTGGCAGAGATGGCTGACTGTTATGCATTGAGCGGTTTAGAAAAGCAGGCAAAGGTACTTTTCAGGGAAGCTTTTTTTATTGATGCCCAGAAAATAGATCTTACACTGCTTGATTCAGAATTAATCCGCTGTCTGATTGAACAGGTCAAAGAGCGCGGTTATTCAGGTGCAGAACTTGGTGAATGGGTTCCGGTTTACGGAGTTTTGTACGGAGTTTTTAACGTACAGCGCGAACTTCGAAGCCAGGAAGTCGGAGAATTAAAACAGCATATTTTTGAAAAGGAAATCGAGATTAAGAATCCTTCGAATAATTCAAAGCTTCTTACACCTCGCCTCATTAATATGTATTTTTGGCTCATGGATCATTATGTCCAGAAAAATGACAGCGGAAGCAGGATAAACGAACTTCTGCTTAAAATCAAAATTCTGGACAGAGACGTATACGACTTATACGTAAAATAAATATCCGGTTGAGGAAATCAGCTATACACCGGCAAAGCCGGAAGAAAAAAGAGACAGGAGAAACAAATGTCTGAAGAACTTGTAAAGTCAGTACAGGAAATGCTTAAGGAAGAAACCTGGACACGTGCAACCATCAGTAATTACACAAAGAACAACCTGATGGAATTGTCAG
This sequence comes from Treponema sp., assembly GCA_016283615.1. Classification (GTDB taxonomy): domain Bacteria; phylum Spirochaetota; class Spirochaetia; order Treponematales; family Treponemataceae; genus Treponema_D. Next base: position 26,305 of record JAEENG010000071.1, on the reverse strand, counting down.
AAATCGTAGAAAAGGCACGTAATGAAAACTGTGTAGAAGAAGTAAAGAAAATCTGTGACGAACAGCTTGCCCACACAAAGGACAGTATCATTGCCCTTTACATTTCAGGTATGCTCGGTCTCAAACAGGGTGATTTGGACAACTCTTCACTTGTAAACCTCGTAGATATCTTTGAAAAGAATCACAAGGAGCCTGTTGTTACATACCTGTGCGAATCAATCCTCGACATAGATCCTAACAACAAGTTTGCACTCCGTACTCTCGCAGAAATCTACCGCAATGCAAACGACGACAAGGCATGGGAAATCTACGAAAAAATCGTAAAGATTGACTATGAAGAAGCAGAAATTGCAAAAATTCTCGCTGAACACTACGAAAACGCAGGCGACAGCGACAACGCAACCGCATACTACAAAAAGGCACTTCTCCGCTTTGTAAACGCAAAGAACATGACTGCCGTAAAAGAAACCTGGACAAGACTCGTTTCTATGATTCCGGACGAAATTGACTTCTTCCTCCTCGTACAGCGCAAAATCGAAAAATCAATCAGCGCAGACAAGAGTGCCCTTCTCATGCACGACCTGTACCCGTATTACAAGGACAATTCAAAATGGGATACAGCAATCGATATTCTCAAAATCATTTTGACAATCGATCCAAAAGACAACTGGGCACGCAACGAAATCGCAGCCTGCTTCAAGGGTAAATACGCTGACCACTCGAATGTTGAAGAATACATCCGTTCATCAAACCTCAATTCAAGCTTCCGCAACGTATTTGAAGCAATCAACGACTTTGAAAAACACATCGCATTCGATGCCAAAAACTTTGTTTACCACAGAACATGGGGTGTTGGTATTATCCGCAAGGTAGAAAACGACAAGCTCCAGATCAACTTCGGCAAGAAAAACGGCGTAAAGGAAATGTCACTCAAGATGGCAGTAAGCGCATTGCAGCCGCTTGCAAAAGACCACATCTGGGTTTTGAAGGCTACTCAGTCAAAAGAAGCCCTTGTTAAAAAATTCAAGGAAGACAAAGACAAGTCATGGGCTCTCAAAACAATCATCCGTTCATTCGGAAACAGCTGTGACCTCAAACGCATCAAGGCAGAACTTGTTCCTTCAATCCTTACTCCGGGCGAATGGACAAGCTGGAATACAGCTGCCAAAAAAACACTCGAAAGCGACCCTACATTCGGTATAAATCCAAACAACATCAACGAATACATGGTTCGTGACAAGAAAATCTCAACTGAAGAAAAACTCAGCAACGAATTCAAGGCACAGAAGCAGTTTATGCCGCGTGTTGAAGTATTCGGAAAATATCTCGATACAGAAGAAGCTGACAAAGAAAATGATTTCTTCTCAGAAATGTACAACTACTTTGTAGGCTTCCTCAAAGCTTTCAGCCAGGTAAACGAAAACGTAGTAGGTTCTTACCTCGTAGTACAGGAAGTAAGTTCACGTCTTCCTAACCTCGCATACAAACCAAGCTTCTCATTTGCCGAACTGTACAAGGAAATCGACAATCCGCGCAAAATGTACGAAGACCTCAAGGACGGAAAATCAATCAAACTCCAGGACAAATTCCTCGAATCCATCAAACTTCTTCCGAACTGGGTTGATCAGTACATTCTCCTCTTCCCTACTGTTCTCAAAAAGTCAATGCTCGACGACCTCGTTAAAGCAGGCCAGACAGAAAAAGTTCAGAAACTTGCAGCGACAGCATTTGAAAACTACAAGGACTACAGGGAAGCTGTACTGTTCTTCTTTGAAAACTGCCAGAAGGACGAATGGTTCAAGAGTGCAAACATCAGCACTCAGAAACAGTTGATTTCAATCGTAAACATCATCGGTCAGACATACCGCGAAATCGACAACCACATCGATACAACAGAAAACAAGAAGATCGGTAAAAACGCCAAAAAGCTTATTTTCGGCGACGAAAAATCACCTGTAAATGTATTTGCTGACTACATGCTCAGCTGTTCTCAGGAAGAAATGACTCACCTCTACACTCTGGTTGACGATATTTCTGAACTTGAACCGACTATCAAACAGGGCTTGCGCAACCGCATCCTCGAGAAATATCCGGATTACAAATTCCGCACACACGAAGAAAAGTCTTCTACACCAAAGGGAATGCTCGTTACAAAGGCAAAACTCGACGAAAAGAAGGCTCTCGAACAGAAGATGCAGACTATCGACATTCCTGCAATCGCAAAAGAAGTTGCAGATGCAAAGGAAAAGGGCGACTTGAAGGAAAATGCCGAATATATCGCAGCAAAAGAAGCTCAGCACAAACTCAACAACGATCTCAAGCGCCTGCAGGGTGAACTTGCACGTGCACAGATCTTTGACCCGACAACTGCTACAACTTCTATGGTTTCATTCGGTACAGTTGTTGTTCTTACAGACAACAATTCAGGCAAAGATGAAAAATACACAATCATGGGACCTTGGGAATCAGATCCGGATGCAGGTATTATTTCTTACATGTCACCGTTCGGAAACCAGCTTCTCGACAGCAAAGTTGGCGAAACACTTGAATTCACAATCAATGAACACAAGTACAACTACACTGTTAAGAGCATCAAGCTTGCAAAATAAGTCTAAAATACAGACACAAGAACAAAAAAGCTGCACTTTTAAAGTGCAGCTTTTTTTGTTTTAAACATCAGTTTCAAAAAAACCAAAAAGTTGAATTCAATTATTCAAAAATCTTTTTGAGGGCTTTTATGAGCTGAGAGTTTTCTTCATGATTTTTAATTGAAACACGGTACCATGACTGATCCATTCCGTAAAAGTCAGAACAGCCGCGGATAACGATTTTGGAAAGAGCAAGAGCCTGACAGAGCGGAGCTGAGAACGGACTTGGTGTATCATCATCGCTGTTCACCAGGGCCTGCTTTTTAGGGCCGTTGTGACCTGCCTTTTTCTTTGCAGGAGTTGCCTGGGAAGCCGCATAATCCGAAGCCTTTTTCTGAAGTTCCTCATTAAGCTTAAGGAGAATATAATTCCCCTCGCCTTTCAAAACTTTTGCACCAATCTTTTTAAAATAATCACCGATATATTTGCGCTCTTCCTTTACAAGTTTGAGCATCTGCTTTTGCCATGGAGCGCCTTCAAGTTCACTGCGGATAACGGCTGTACCGGTTACCTGGGCGTCAGTACTGATTGTCCACGGACGCATTGAATTAACAAGCGGGTTATAAACATCCGAGCTGAAGCACAGTGCATAACCAAGGCGGAGTCCTGCCATTCCGTAGATCTTTGTAAATGCGTTCAAAATAATCAGGTGCGGAAACTCTTTGTAGCGTTCGATAAGTTTGCGTACATTTTTTTCTGCTTCTTCACTGAACTGGCAGAAACAGCTGTCCAGAACGAGAACAGTTCCGGCCTTTTCACATTCTGAGGCAATTTTTACAAGCGTATCAAACGGAATTACATTTCCTGCTGGATTTGACGGGCTTGCCATAAACATCAACGGAACGCCGCCCGAAAGAATCTTCTTAAGTCTTTCCAAATCAGCGTCTGTAAACTTAAAGTCGTTTTTTTCTTCGAGGGTAAGATGAAGGATTTTTTCGTCGTCACACGCCATAATCAGCGCATTTTCGTATTCAGAAAAAGCAGGTTCAATAATCAGGTTAAACGCGGTTCCCTGAACATTTTTTCCAAAAACCATTGAAATGAGCTGGGTCAAATCCGCAGCACCTGAACCGCAGAGAACAGGGCCTTTAAAATTCCAGTATTCGGAGAGAACTTCCTTTAGCTCCGAGCAGTTCGGGTCCGGATATGATGCCAGAATTGAAGGATCAAGAGAAAGAGCAAGCAAAGCTTTAGAAGCCGCTTTGTGCACACCCAGTGGACTTGTGTTTGCGCTAAAGTCCAGATAATCATCTATACGTCTTGAATTAGTACCACCGTGAAAAAACATAATTCAATTATATCATCTTTGTATGGTAAAAAAAAGACGTTTGTGATAAGATTTGCACCCAACAGTAATTTTTGGAGACTAAAATGAATAAATACGTAAAACGTTATTTAATCGACGCGATGAGCGGAATGGCTCAGGGACTCTTTGCCTCATTACTCATCGGCACAATCATCAAGACACTCGGACAGCAGTTAATCCGTCTCGGCACAAACCCGGTTTTTGAATTCATGGTAAGTGCAGGAAACTTTGCGACAGACCCGCATGTAGTCGGCGCTGCAATGGCTGTGGGCATCGGCTTTGCAATGCAGGTTCCGGCACTTGTTCTTTTTAGCCTTGTTGCAGTCGGCAGTGCCGCAAACGTAACAGGCGGAGCCGGCGGTCCGCTTGCAGTTCTTTTTATTGCAATCATTGCAGCAGAACTCGGTAACCTCGTAAGCAAAAAAACAAAGGTAGATATCATTGTAACACCTGCCGTAACAATTCTTTCAGGTGCACTTTTAACTGTACTTACTGCCAGATACATCGGAATGGCCGCAAGTTCACTCGGAAACCTTATTGTATGGGCAACAACACTGCGCCCGTTCATCATGGGTATTCTTATTTCTACAATCGTCGGCGTAGCACTCACACTTCCAATCAGTTCAGCCGCAATCTGTGCTGCCCTCGGTCTTACAGGCCTTGCAGGCGGTGCCGCAGTTGCCGGCTGCTGTGCACAGATGGTTGGTTTTGCATTTCTTTCATTCCGCGAAAACCGCTGGGGCGGACTTCTCAGCCAGGGGCTCGGAACAAGCATGCTGCAGATGCCTAACATCATCAAAAATCCGCGCGTATGGATTGCTCCAACACTCGCAGGTGTAATTACAGGTCCAGTTTCAACCTGTCTCTTTAAAATGGAAATGAACGGAGCTGCAGTAAGTTCCGGAATGGGAACCTGCGGTCTCGTAGGCCAGATTGGTGTTATCACAGGCTGGTTCAACCCGTCTGAAGTTGCAGTCGCTCACGGCGCACAGGCAATTTCTCCAAATGCAGCTGACTGGCTCGGACTTCTCCTTGTCTGCTTTATTCTTCCTGCAGTTTTGACATGGGCATTTGGTCTTTTACTCCGCAAAATCGGCTGGATTAAAGAAGGAGACCTTACACTCGGAGATTAGTTTGTAAATGAAAGCAGAACTTTGCACGCAACTTTCAAAGCACGTTTATCATTTAAGTTTACCGACAAATATCGGAGTCATCGCCCTGGATTCAACAAACGGAGAAACTCCTGTTTATTTGATTGACAGCGGCAACGACGACTCCATAGCACAGATTCTGCTTGATTTTTTGAACGAAAAATTTACAAATCCAAAACTCTGCGCCGTAATCAACACGCACTCACACGCAGACCATTGCGGCGCAAATAAATTCCTTAAAGAAAAAACCGGCTGCCAGATCTGGGCAAGCCGGGGCGAAGGCGCCATGATGGAGTTTCCTCAAATCGAAACTTCACTCATCTGGGGCGGAAACGCGCTCAAAGACATCCGAACAAAATACTTTGTAGCTGCAACCTGTCACGCAGACAAAAAATTCCTGAACGATGCGGTTTTACAGGCCGGCGGTTTAAAAATTGAATCAATCCCGCTCCCGGGACATTATCTTGACCAGACGGGCTTTATCGTCCGAGACACCGACGGAATAAGCAGCGCATTTTTAGGCGATGCAATCAGCGGCAGAAACATCTTAAAAAAATACTGGATTCAATACCTTCTCGATGAACAGACAATGAAGGACAGCCTTGTAAAAATTTCAAAACTTAAGGCTGACTTTTATGTTCCAGGCCACGGCCAGAGAGTTACAGAAATTGAAGGCCTTGCAGAATTGAATATTCTTGCCCTTCTTGAAACAGAAAACCTTATCCTTGAAGAACTCTCTTCTCCAAAAACAACAGAGCAGATTTTAAAGGCCGTCGCAGAACGCAACGACCTTCAAATGAAATTGAGTCAGTATGTGCTGATTGGAAGCACAGTCCGCGCCTATTTGACTTCTCTCTACGATGCAGAAAAAATTACCTACCAGATAAAGGACAATACCTTTTACTGGAGCAGAGTCTAGCTTACAATCTGCACTCCGCTAGAACAGCCGATTCTTGAAGCCCCGGCGTTTACCATGGCAACAGCATCTTCGTAAGTACGGATTCCGCCGCTTGCCTTAACTCCGAGTTCATCCCCGACTGTTTTACGCATAAGTTCAACTGAGTGTACGTCTGCACCGCCCTTTCCAAAACCGGTAGATGTTTTTACAAAGTCAGCACCTGCTTTTTTGGCACACCTGCACGATTCAATAATCTGTTCGTCGTTAAGATAACAGGTTTCGAGAATAACTTTGAGGATGATTTTTCTGTCATCTCCCGTATCTACATCATTTACCGCGCAGCGTACCGCAAATATTTCTTCGTAAACTTCATCCCACTTTCCGTCCATTACAAGGCCAAGATTGATAACCATATCAACTTCCTGAGCGCCTTCTGCAACACAGCTTGCAGCCTGGCCGGCCTTGTCGTCGGCAGAATTTGAGCCAAGAGGAAAGCCGATTACAGTGCATACCTTTACATTTGAGCCTTCCAGCTGCTGCGCAGCAAAAGGAACATAATAAGGGTTAACACAGCAGCTTGCAAAACCGTATTTAAGGGCCTCGTCACAAAGTTTTTTTATGTCTTCTTCCTTTGCGCACGCATTAAGGTTTGTATGATCGATTATTTTTGCCAGTTCTTTTTTATCCATTTTTTACTCCTATAAAGCCATGGCGGCAGCCACGCGCCAGGACGGCGCGAATAGCAATTGCAGGCTTTAGAATGCAATTGCCCATGATAAAAATTACCAGGGATGCTCCTGTGCGCAAGCACAAAGTTTTATAATTTCCTATATGCAAACGACACGAAGTGGCGTATGTAATTTTTATCATGCCTCCTTATTAGAAAAAAAATATCTAACTTATATTAGCACAAGATAACGCCATAAAACAGAATATTCCCTTGTAAAATAAAAATTCTTGTGTTAAATTAAATGTTATAAGAGAGGTAACGGGAGAAAGTCAGACTCCTGATATCTTTTAAATATTAATGTAAGAGAGGTACACACTATGGCTTACAAAATCGACGCTAGTATTTGTGTAAACTGTGGTACATGCGAACCTGATTGTCCAGTAGGAGCAATCAGCGAAAACGGTGGTCACCGCGAAATTGATTCTTCTAAATGCGTTAGCTGCGGAACATGTTCAAGCGAATGTCCTGCTGCTGCTATTTCTGAAGAATAGAAAAAAAATCTGCCGCAAGGCAGATTTTTTTATGGGAAAATTATGTTAAAAAATATTGTTGCAGGTTACGGAAAAGTATTACTTCAGTTTGTTAAAATTTTTGCACTTGTTGCACTCTGCTGTTTAATCGGATCAGCATTTGTTTATCCGCTCTGGTATTTTGCTACCACACTTCCACACACATACACACTTGTATTTATGACAATTTTCTGCGCAGTTCTATTATTTTTTGCAGTAAAAATAGTAATCAGCGCAGGTTTTTATAAGACAATAATCTTTCTGCTCAAACTCTTTATCATTCTCGCAGGAACTGCAGGTTGTGTTGCCCTGATTATGACTGGCCGCAGATTTTTTGCAATTCCTGTTTTTATTGCTACCCTGTTGATTTATGGAATTCTTTCTTTTAGCCTCAAACCAAAAGAACTGGTAGTAAATGAAAACCAAAACTAAATATTCATTCATTTTTGTATTTTTTCTTTTGTTGAATTTTACCTGTCCTGCTTTACCGTCAAAAAAAAGCATCAGCGTGGACACTTCAAAAATTCCATTGATAGAAAATCCCACCTCAAGAGATCTGATGTTCCGGCAGTTTGGCGAAGAAGCAGATTTTAATTCAAAAGTTTATGCCAATATGGGCAAAAACCTTTCAACGCCTGCTTCCAGTTCAAAAAACGGATACGAACAACCGATTTACACTTTTTACAGGCTCGTTGTCCCTGAGGGAATGGATTTTATGTGGCTCAGCGCCCGACTTTCGCCGGTTTACAAAGAAACAATTGCAACATTGAATCATTTGACCGGAGCCGACCAGAAAATCGAAGGCAAAACACTTTTAGTAAGCACATTCAGCGGGATTTTTGTTCCTCAAAAACCGTCCTGCCCCTGGGAATTTCTTCTCCACAAACAGTATTTGACGGACGGTAAAATCACAGATTCAACAGATACAATTGAATTCAACATCGACGGAAAAATTTATTACTTTCTCGAAAGAGAGCGCTTTGATAATTCAACTTATCTCTTTTTTGTCGACACAAACATGATAACTCCGCTTAAGCAGAGCGTTCTGACAAGCGAATACGGCTACAGAATCAGCCCGATAAGCGGAAAGTGGAAATTCCACTCGGGCATAGATTTAGCCGCATCCGAAGGAACAGACGTTTTTGCCTGCAAGGCGGGGGAAGTAACTTACACCGGCTTTAATGCAACCTACGGCAATTACGTCATCATTACCCACTACAACGGAATGAAAAGCATCTACGCACACCTTTCCAGAATAACAGCACAGCGCGGACAGAAGCTTAACGGCGGAACCCTGATCGGCAAGGTCGGCACCACGGGAATGAGCACAGGCCCTCACCTTCATTTTGAACTTATCAAAAATGGAAGTTCAACAGATCCTGAAAAATTGCTCAATATCCGTTAACGACACTATACCATTTTATAAAATTCAATTATTATTATATTTAATATGAAAAGTATAAATAATGCAAAAAAATATTTTTCATTTTCTCTCTTTTTTCTTGCGGCAGCACTTTTAAATGCAGAATCTTTCCGTGTCGCAAAAACGGCTCAGGTAAATATTCCGCAGAGTTACGAAGTGCAGTCAACAAACTGCGGTGTTTTTGACGGTCTTGCAATTTACCTTCCAAAAGACACAACTTTCATTTCAGGAATTGAATTGAATATCAAGGTTCCGGACACTGTAGCCCAGTGGCGTGACACAATCGCGTACTTTTTATACGACAACGTAAGCCCTGCCCCACATGCAGATAAAATTGACTATTCAGGAAACAGACTCTCGGTAAATACAATTCCGGGCAAGTTGAATCTTACGGTATATATTCCGCTATCAAAAAAATTCAACTTAAAGGAAAGTCCGTACGCGACAATTATTTCCGGTTATTCAAATAAAAAGGCAGACTTTGTTTTTTTAAGGTTTATCCTCGCAATGAAAGGCGCACCGGAATCTCTCGAACACGCAGTATTTGATATTTCCGTAAAACCGGTTTTAACAGATGAAGGCTACTTTGATCTTGCAGTTAAGCATCCTCAGGGCAAAAACGGAAGTTTTGAAGTATATATTGACGACAACCAGTTTGCACCGAACCAGTTCCCTGTAATCCTTAAATCGGGCGAACACCACCTTTCCGTAACAAGCAAGGATTACCGCAACGAAACAAGAACCTTTATTGTTGAACAGGCAAAGAAGACTTCCCAGACTGTCCAGCTCAAGGGAATTGAACCGCTTATCAAAATCATTTCGCCGGAAAACGCAAAAATTCTTCTGGACGGTGAAGTTTTTGCACATTCAAAAGAAGCGGTAATTATCACACCGGGCGACCACACAGTTAAGTTTATCATCGGCGACTACGAAATTACAAAGACTGTAAAGGCCGTAAACGGAAGAACCTACACTGTAAACCTCAATGTTGACGCCACAGTAAGCGAAGACGAATAATTTTTTGTAATCAAACAGAATTTTTGTGGAATTTGGCTGAATTTCTTTAAAAAAAGTAAAGATTTCAGGTATTATTGACGATATTTATAATGTCGGGCGATCAATTATCCCCTCCCACCCATTGACGTCCGACTGCCTGATGGGCATGGGCCGGCTTTTAGCCGGCCTTTTTTTTTGCCATTGTTCTTCCTATTTATAAACCTCATCCACCTTGACTGAAAGCCCGTAAACCCTTATTCTATTTAGATATGGACACAATTAAAAAGTCTACTTATATCTTTGTTGCTGCTCTTTTTGTATGTGCAATTTTATTCGGAGCAGGTCTTGGTTTAGCATTATCCTCAACAAAATTTATTATAGATAACGAACAGTTTACAGAATTTGAAACAGCCCTTCCGACTAAACTCCTCGACATCAACGGCGAACTTATCACGGAACTTGCCAGCGAAGAAAAACGCGAAATCGTAAGTATCCGTAAAATTCCGCGCCACATGCTGGACGCCCTTATCTCACGCGAGGACAGACGCTTTTACGAACACCGCGGATTCAGTGCAAAGGCCGTATTCCGTGCGGTTGTCGGTAAACTTACAGGAATGTCACTCGGAGGCGGTTCAACCTTAACACAGCAGATTGCAGGTACGCTTTTTTGTGACCGTACAGATATGTCAATCAGACGTAAGCTCAAGGAATTGTGGTGGGCAATCCAGATGGAACGCCGCTATTCAAAAGATGAAATCCTTGAACTATATCTCAACAAAATCTATTTTGGCGGTGGAACTTACGGTGTAAGTGCAGCCTCAAAATATTACTTTGGGCACGATGTTACTCAGATCACACCGGCCGAATCCGCAATTCTTGTAATTCAGCTTTCAAACCCGGCCTTCTACAACCCGTTTGAATATCCAAACCGTGCTATGGACCGTCAGAAGGACGTTCTTAACACTATGGTTGCTTCAGGCTATATCACACGCGAAGAAGCTGACAGCAGTTTTGACGAATACTGGGCTAACTTTGATTACACACGTACTTCTTCAGCAGCTGTATTCAATCATGATGACAATGCGCCGTGGTTCTCCGAATACGTTCGCCGTGAACTTGGAAACCTTATTTACGGTACAGAAGATATTTACACTAGCGGCTTTACGGTAAACACAACACTCAATCTCAAAAACCAGTACATTGCACAGGATGTAATGGACAGATATATCCGCTACGCAAACAGAACTTATCAGCGTTCAACCGGTGAGCGTACAAACCAGGCATTCTCCGTATACACGCCAATGACCGAACTTCTTGCCCTTACATTTAACCTTGGCGGCTTAAAGGTAAGCGAACAGCGTAACGAGACCATTTCAAAAGCAGCCTACACAAATCAGATTAACCCTGTAATGGACGTAATGTCGCTGATGTTTGGCATTGATTCGCTCAAATTAGGAGTCGTAAATAAAACAAACCAGCAGGCAAAACTCAACGTAAGCAAAACAACAATCGAAGGCACAATGATTTCGATTGAAAACGAAACAGGCTATATCACAGCTCTGGTCGGCGGTTCAAAATTCGACAGCGAAAACCAGTTTATCCGCGCAGTACAGGCAAAGATTCAGCCGGGTTCTTCGTTCAAGCCGCTGTATTATTCAGCAGCCATCGATTCAAGAGAATTTACTCCTACGACAATTATTTCCGACACACCTGTCGTATTCCATACGGCAGACGGAAAACCATATATCCCTCAGAACTTCCGCGGCGAGTGGAAGGGCGATGTTGAACTGTGGTACGCACTTGCGCATTCCATGAATGTTCCGTCCCTCAAGGTTCTTGACGGAATCGGCTTTGACACGGCAATCAACCGCGCAATCAGCCTCCTTGGAATTCCAAAAGAAGAAGTTCCGAGCCGCGGCTTTGTACCGGGATATCCGATCGGTCTCGGTGTATGTTCTGTCAGACCTATTGAACTTGCACGAGCCTACTCTATATTTGCCGGCGGCGGAAAAGAAGTTACTCCGATTGCAATCCGCTCAGTTCAGGACAGAAACGGTAACGTTGTAATGAACCCGGAAAAAGATGTACGTGCCGCACAGCAGGAAAAGGGACCAAGCGCTCAGGTAATTACACCGCAGACAGCCTTTGTCATGACCGAATTATTAAAGAATACAGTCAGAACCGGTACACTTGCGGGTCCTTCATCAAACGGAACAAAATTCCGCTACACAGACGAACGCGGCAAACAGTATCAAATTCCTGCGGCCGGTAAAACCGGAACTACACAGAACTGGGCCGACGCATGGACAGCGGGCTTTACACCATATTACACTTCTATCTTCTGGTTTGGATTTGACAAGCCGGGACAGTCACTTGGTCTGCAGCTCACAGGTTCAACACTGGCCGGATACGCGTGGGCAGATTACATGAGAAAGATTCATGACGGACTTCCGATGAAAGAGTTCCCTAAGCCTGCTACAGGCGTTATAGAGGCCACTGTCTGCTCTGTATCGGGCGGAATTTTAACTCCTGAATGCGGAAACAATAAAGTTACAGCCTGGTATCTTGAAGGCACACAGCCTACAAGCGTTTGTACTATGCACTCAACTTCAAACAGCGGCCGTACAATCGCACTCTACCGCCTGCAGCGTGAATTATACAAGGCAGGCTTTGGAAGCGACCTGATAATCAAAGATACTTCCCCGCTTTCATTTGATGTCAACAAGGCTCAGCAGGGCGGCGAATACGGCGTATTTGTTTCTAACCTGCGCCCGCCTGAAGAAGGCATGGAAGAAGGCGGAGTCGGACCAGACTACAACTACCTGATGGACTAAAAAAAGCAAAAAAAGGAGGCTCTGAAGAAGCCTCCTTTTTAGTCTGACAAATGTAAATCTTATTTAATTACAATGCGGCAGAACTTCTTTTTGCCTGCACGTAATACAAGTTCACCATCATCATCAAGATCTTTTTCTGTAACTGTGTATTTTACGTCTGTAACGTTTTTTCCGTTCAATGCGGCACCGTTCTGTGTTACAAGGCGGCGAGCATCGCTGTTAGAAGGAGTAAGCTTTGCTTTTACGTACAAAGTTAAAATTCCGACACCTGCAGAAAGTTCATCCTTATATAATTCAACAGTAGGCATCTGTGATTTGTCACCTTCTCCGCTGAATGCGGCCTTTGCACCTGCAAGAGCATTATCTGCTTCTTCCTTTCCGTGAATCAAAAGTGTAACTTCATATGCAAGGCGTTCCTTAGCCTGGTTGATGTCACCTGCACAGATACTGCTGATTTCTTCCAGCGGAAGGAATGTAAAGAGCTTGAAGAATTTTTCAACATCAGGGTCAGCAACATTACGCCAGTACTGGAAGAAGTCAAATACGCTTGTAAGGCTCTTATCAAGGAAAATTGCGCCCTTTTCTGTCTTACCCATCTTTTTACCGTCACTGCGTGTAATGAGAGGGAAAGTAAGACCGTAAGCCTGGTGCTGTGCGTTTAATTCTGTTGTACCGCCGAGTTTGCGGCGAATCAGATCAACACCTGCTGTAATATTACCCCACTGATCATCTCCACCAATCTGCAGAACGCAGCCATGGCGCTGATGGAGCATATAAAAGTCATAAGCCTGAAGAAGCTGATAGTTGAATTCAATAAAAGACAGACCGCGTTCAAGGCGCTGTTTGTAGGCTTCAAATGTAAGCATTTTGTTTACGCTAAAGCATGAACCAATTTCGCGCAGAAAGTCGATATAATTCATATCAGCAAGCCAGTTTTTATTGTTGTCAACAAGGGCAGTTTTATCGTCAAAACCGATAAAATCATCGAGCTGTTTACGGATATTTTCTGTGTTTGCATCAATCTGTTCATAAGAAATCATCTTGCGCATTTCTGTTTTGCCTGACGGGTCGCCGATACGTGCAGTTCCACCGCCAATCAATGCGATACCTTTGTGGCCGGCTTCGCGCAAATGACGCAAAGCAAAGAATGGAACCATGTGCCCGATATGAAGGGATGGACCTGTCGGGTCACAACCGATATAGAAAGTAACAGGACCTTTATCCATCAAATCAGAAAGTCCCTGTTCGTCAGTGCACTGTGCAAAAAAACCACGTGCCTTCAAATCTTCAAGTGCTTTATTCATAATAATCCCATTGTACAAAAAAAACGGTCTCTTATCAATGAGATGTGTTTTTTTGTTGAATTTATGCTAATATAAACCATGCTTTCGTATATTCACGCGTATCACTGCGGCAACAGCGGTGACATCTTAAAACACCTTGTATTTTCATTTGTTCTTGAACATTTATGCCTGAAAGAAAAACCTTTTACCGTAATCGACAGCCATGCAGGCTCAGGCCTTTATCATCTGGATGACAAGAGAATCATAAAAACCGCAGAAGCACAGGACGGAATTCTTTCATTATTGAATAAATTGAATTCAACCCCTGATAAGTATTCAACTTTAAACGAAAGCACTTACATCAAAATCGCAAAAAAATACGCCGAGAATAATCTTTACCCGGGCTCGCCGGAAATTGCCAAAAACTTTCTGCGCCCTCAGGACAAACTCATCCTGAATGAACTACATCCGCAGGTCGTACTTGAATTAAAGGAAAACGCAGAAAAGAAGGCCCTGTTCAAAAGCGAAGGAACTTCAATCACTGTGCACAACAAGCACGCCGCCGCTTTCTTAAAGGCTGTGATTCCGCCGCAGATAAAGCGTGGATGCGTGATAATTGACCCGAGTTACGAGGACAGGGACGAATACGCCCAGACAGCACAGTTTTTTACAGACTCATACAAAAAATGGCAGGTTGCAACCTATTTAATCTGGTATCCCCTCTTATTGAACCGGGAAAGTGAAGTTCTCCAGTTAAAGGAATATGTAGAAAGCGCGGTAGAATTGAGCGGTGCCAGCGTGGAAGAAAAACTGAACATTTTTGAATTAAAAACAAAAGACCCGTCACAAATGACAGGTCTTTCGCAAATATACGGAAGCGGAATGATTGTCGTCAATCCGCCATATCAGCTCAAAGAAAAAATGCAGGCAATCCTACCTGAACCACCAGCGGGCGCCGGTGCTTAAAGGAAAGCAGAGCGGAACAAAGGCAAAACCGTCGTCAAAGTTTATACCGATACGCGGATTGTAGGCAGCCTGAACAAAGAATTCAAGTTGTCTCTGTTCAAGGATAAACCAGTCCAGACCTGCACCGATGCGGGCACCTGTAGTCAGTTCAAAACCGTCGGCAAAGCCTGTAGAAGCACTGATTCCCCAGAATGCATACCAGTCAAGAACACCTGTAAGGTGCTCATTTATGAACCAGTTGTCTGCCACTGCGTCAACACGAACCTCAGACGAATAATAATTTGCATACAAAACCCATGGCATTGTATCAAAACGCACTGTTGCGGCCGCAAATGCCGGTGTATCAAATCCAAGGTCAAAACCAAATGCTCCGCCGAGACCTATGTCGGCAGACGCAAGTCCTGTAAGAGCAACAAACACTGCAAGGAGTGATGTTAACTTTTTCATATCAAACCTCCACAAAATCCAATGTATCGCCTCTGGCCAAAACTTTTATCCTGCATTCGTCACTAAACTTTCCTGCAAGAATAAGTTTTGCGAGCGGATTTTCTACATAATTTTGAACTGCACGCTTTACCGGCCGCGCACCAAAGTCTCTGTCAAAACCATTTTTTGCAATAAAATCAACAGCGCTCTGGTCAAATTCAATCTGGATGCGGCGTTCAGCAAGTCGTCCTTTAATGCGTTCAAGCTGGATTTTTACAATCGAAGCAATTGCTGACTGCTCAAGACGATTGAACATTACAATTTCATCAATTCGATTTAAAAATTCCGGCCGGAACTTTGTTTTAAGCAAAGCATCAATCTGACCCTTTAACTGCTCTGTGGATTTATCATCCTGAGCTAGAATCAAATCGCTGCCAAGGTTGCTTGTCATAATTATAATGGTATTTTTAAAATCTACAACCCTTCCCTGACCGTCTGTAAGGCGTCCGTCATCAAGCACCTGGAGAAGAACATTGAATACGTCCGGATGAGCCTTTTCGATTTCGTCAAACAGAATTACGCTGTACGGACGGCGTCGAACTGCTTCTGTAAGCTGTCCGCCTTCATCGTAGCCGACATATCCCGGAGGCGCTCCAATCAATCGTGTCACGGAGAATTTTTCCATGTACTCGCTCATATCGATTCTGGTAAGTGCCTTTTCGTCGTTGAACAAAAAGTCTGCCAGTGTTTTTGCAAGTTCAGTTTTACCAACCCCTGTAGGACCGATAAACATAAAGCTTCCGAGAGGCTTTTGAGGATCACTTAAGCCTGCGCGGTTTCGGCGGATTGCATCACTTACAACAGTTACTGCCTGTTCCTGGCCGATTACACGCTTATGTAGAACGTTTTCAAGTTCAACATATTTCTGTTTTTCGCCGGCCATCATCTTAGCAACCGGAATTCCGGTCCAGATGCTTACGACACGGGCAATGTCTTCTTCCGTTACTTCTTCGCTCAAAAGAGATTGTTTTTCGCTTCCGTTTTTGCGCTCTTCATCTGCCTTCTGGGCTTCCTGGAGCTGTTTTTCAAGGTTCGGGATAATTGAATACTTGTACTCGGCCGCTTTTTCAAGGTTGCCTTCCCTTGTAAACTTTTCCTGTTCAAAACGTGCGCTTTCTAGTTTTTCCTTTAAGTCGCGCGAACTTGAAATTTTAGCCTTTTCGTTCTGCCACTCAAGCTTCATTGCGTCGCGGCTGGCTGTTACTTCGGAAAGTTCTTTTTCGAGTTTTTCAAGGCGTTCAAGGCTCGCCTTGTCATCTTCCTTTGAAAGAGACTGTTTTTCAATCTGAAGCTGGAGGATTTTTCGTTCAAGCTGATCAAGTTCTTCAGGCTCGCTTTCGATTTCCATTTTGATACGGCTTGCAGCCTCGTCAACAAGGTCAATTGCCTTATCAGGTAAAAAACGGCTCGTAATATAACGGTTACTCAATTCGGCCGCTGCAACGAGGGCCTCATCGTTTATTTTAACCCCGTGATGAATTTCATATTTGTCACGAAGTCCTCGCAGAATCGCAATTGTGTCTTCGACAGAAGGCTCGGCACAGTAAACCTGCTGGAAACGGCGTTCAAGGGCCGCATCCTTTTCGATGTATTTTCTGTATTCGTTTAATGTTGTTGCGCCGATTGCCTTGAGTTCGCCGCGTGCAAGGGCCGGTTTTAAGAGGTTTCCGGCGTCCATGCTGCCTTCGCCTGCTCCCGCCCCGACAATCGTATGAAGTTCATCAATAAAAAGAATTATTGAACCTTCTGCCTTTTTAACGGCTTCAATAACACCTTTAAGCCTCTCCTCAAATTCCCCCCGGAACTTGGCTCCTGCAACAAGGCTTCCCATATCAAGCGATAAAAGTCTTTTGTTTTTAAGGCTTTCAGGAACATCTCCGCTGGCGATTCGGCGGGCGAGCCCCTCGACGATTGCAGTTTTACCGACACCAGGCTCGCCGATTAAAACCGGATTATTCTTTGTTCGGCGCACGAGAACCTGCATTACACGGCGTATTTCTTCGTCACGGCCGATTACAGGGTCAATTTTGTCTTTACGGGCGCGTTCTGTTAAATCTGTACAGTATTTGTCGAGCGCCTGGAGTTTTTCTTCCGGGTTCTGGCTGTCTACATTGCTGTTACCTCGCACAGTTTTTAATGCCTGTAAAATTGCCTGTTTTGTAGCCCCGTTTTTTCGTAAAAGGTCTCCGATTTTGCCGTCGCTTTCGCTCATGGCAAGGAGAATGTGCTCGGTCGATAGATATGAGTCTTTTAATGCGCTCATTTCTTTTTCGGCCTTTGCCAGTACTCTCTGGGCCTCTGAACTTAAACGTAAGTCTGCACCGCCGCTGACCTTAGGATAATAAGATAAAAACTGTTTTGCTGTGTAAAGGAGATCATTTGGACGGCAGCCGATGCGTTCAAGAATCGGAGCAACGATACCGTCTTCCTGTTCAACTAATGCGATAAAAAGGTGTTCAAGACCAATTTCTGAATGGTCATTTTTGTTTGCTATGCTGGACGCTTCCTGTAAAGCATCCTGAGTTTTGAGTGTAAACTTTTCGTAATCCATATTTTTACCCCCATATTTTTAAGATAGTAAAATTTACGGATTACGGCAAATATTATTCTTCTACTTTATCGATTGAACCGTATTCGCAGACTGCATCATTAACATTTGCGTGTTCAAGAAGTTCGAGGTTGTGCCCCACTTTCTTGTAAACGCGGATTTCGCCAAAACCGGTACCGCCGCCTAGCACTTTGAGGAGCTGGCGCTGGCCTTCCGGGGTTTCGTAGTCGCGTACAAACATTTCTGAAGTTTTGCAGTAAATATCCATATCAACAACGAGGCGGCGCTTGTGAACGCTTACTGTCCAGTGGAGTTTTTCTCCGTCCGCATCTGCCGGCATTTCTGACCAGTTGTGAATTTCTGTGTATTTGTTGAAGAACGTTTTTCCGTTAAGAACAATATGGCGGCCTTCAATGTTTACGTAAATGCTCAGTTCATTGTCAAATTCACCTTCTACCGCAAAACATGAATGAACCAGAGGCCTGCCCGAAATTGCGCTTGTCAGGTTTGCCGAAGAAAGGTGGAACAACGGGTTTGGAAGGGAACATCCCCACGCTCTGTCAATGTAACCCGAAGAACTGCGCGGAATTATGCTGTATTCCTGGCCGTCAATGTGAACAAGACCTGCAAAAACTGTGCGGCTTCCAATCGGCATCCAGAAATTTGTTTTGGAAATGCGCATCGGTCCGCATTCAATATTTTTTTCAAAATGAATATTCCAGTCCATCATACCGGAAGAACACAAAAGTTCCGGCTTATTCTGGATTTCTGAAGGTGAAACTGCAATTGAACCAATAAGGGCATCGTTTCCAAACACAAACGGATCAACTTTGAATGAACCTTCTTTTTTATCGAATACAAGATTTTTTGCAGGAAAGAATTTATTAAACTGTCTTCCGCCAACTCCATAAACGCCGGCCTTTACAAGTACATAAGACGGCTGAACGGAAAATTCCTGGGAAACCGACTGTGCAGAAGCAGTTCCTGCCAGAGCGTACTGAAGGTCAGATTCTGAGATTTTTGGACGTGATTTCTGCGCAAGAATCGGCTTATCCGGAGAAATAAGAGGATTGATATAATATAATTCAATAAAGAAAGTACGCTGGTCACCTGTTGTGCGGTTAAGACCTGTAAAGACATAACGCCAGCGTTCAAAACCATTGCGTCTGAACTTTCCTTTCAGTAAATAATTTTCGTAGTGACTATATTTTTTAGAGGCTGACATATGCACCCACCTTGCAAATTCAATCGATTTTTCTACTTATTATTTCGGCAAAAATCGTTGCAAGGTTAAGGCTATTTGAACATCTTTTTGAGAGTTTTATCAAAATCTTCTTTTTCCTGTGGAAAGTTGTCGTCTAAGTATTCAAAACATTCAACAGCGGCTTTCTGAACATGTTCGTACCAGATTTGATAAAGCTCAGGTTCAAAATTTTCTCCAGGATATGGCGCACCCTGAATGTCAGAGACAAGCTGCCGCATCATTTTAATGCACTCTTCAAATTTTTTATTTAACATTAGAACCTCCGCATTTTTTGAATGTTACTTAAATTATAATGGCAAAACCTTATATTTACCACCTGGAACAAGTTCTTTGCCACATATTATAACACGATATTTTCTAACATTTAGTTTTTTATAGAGATTTTTAAAAGTTTGCGACAAATCTTCCGGAGTTGTTTTTAAAATATTTATGCGCTTGTTCATCCGGTCTTCGTCAGTCAAAGCTTCGAGAGAGGACAATAGTGATGTAAGTCCGTTTCTCTGAGGTGTTACTGGCGTTATAAAGTCAGAAATCGTTCCGATGGCCGCCTTTTCCACATCCTTTTCGCTGAACTTGATTTTTGCAGCCTGCCGGATACAGTCATCAAAAACATCGTTGGACTTAAATGGTTTTGGATCGCGGTAACTGGTAAACAATAACTGTCCGCTGTTTTCATCTGTTGAACAGAATCCGCCGTAAGCTCCGCCTTCGGTCCGGATTTTTTCCCACAGAAGGATATTTGAAAGCCAGTGAGTTGCAACTTCTTCAACTGCATTTTCCTTTTCGCCGTATGGTGTTGCAGGCGTTGACTGTGCTGCATAGCCAATCTGCGCAGGAATAACAAAGACTTCCTGGCCGTTTTCTTCGCATTCAGGAATATCTGTCATCTTAATGAGCTCGTCAAAATCAAGCGGTCTGGCTTTTTGAACCGGGTTGAGCCCTGTTTTTTTAGTAAATGAAGAAAACAGTTTTTTACTTTTTTCGATAGTTTTTTCTTCTGCAGTAATATGAATAAAGGAACCGCCCCCGCGGATTTTGTGATAAATTGAATTTAATCTTTCGGCCACATCCTTGATTTTCATATCACACTGCTGCTGGATAGTAAACAGATAAGAAAGGCCGTACCACATTTCGTTGAGGGCGCTTATGGCGTTATTCTTGCGAAGTGTACGGCGGCGTGCAAAGGAGTGTCCTGCAGGCACAATCGAAGAAACAAAATCATTTCTGTGTTCAATTGCAATGTCTTTGATGCGCTTTGTATCACTGAAATTTACATTGGTAATGTATTCCTTTAATAATTCAAGGCCGTCGCTGATTTTATCGTCAAGCACCTTCAGATTGAATACAAGCCAGATGTGGTCAGGATAATTGCTTTTTTCTGCAATTTTTTTTGCATTTTTTGTCTGGAACGCCGGACGCAGATAAGAAACAGCCCCGATTCCGCCGGTCAGACGGTTTACCCTGTCGGCGGCCTCTTCCCAAGAAAGTTCTCCAAAGCCGATTTCAGTTACCGTCTTGCAAAGCAGAGGAATCCATTGTAATTCTTCAAGACTGAGATTATCGAGGGCAAATCCGACGCGCACATAACTTACGCCGTTAACCGCTTCCGGGCTGGAAAGCAGATCAAGTTCCTTTCTGGAAGAGCCTTCTATTTTGTCATATTTTAAATTGAATGGCCTGTAAAAACTTTTTTTGTCCTTTAAAAAGTCCGCAGGCTTTAAATGAGGAATTAAAGACGGGTCGTCCTTTTGTGACTGGAATGCCTTTAATTCAAGAGCATCCTGCTCAAGTTCTTCCGGTGTTTTTGAGGCAAGAAATTTCTGGATATTTTTCTGTTCGAGTTTGTCGCGCTCTTTTGAATATTTATTTGAAGGCTTAATCTCGCACAAAGTCCAGTTGGGATTATCAAGAAAATATTTTTTGATGAGACCTTTGAGGTAATTATCATCATTGAGAATCATTTTGTGGATTTTTTTAATTGTTTCGCCCGAGCGGAATGCCTTTTTTAAGTTGTCGCCGTACGACCACGAACGGGCGGCTGTATTCATCAGTGTAAGGCTGTAAGGACCGTTGTTGCGCTTAACTTCGCGCTGCAGAAACTCTGTGGCCATAAAGATGGATTCAATATCTTCGGTCTTAAAGCCTTCTTTGTAGACTTTATTGAGCGTGTCAAAAACGAGTTCTTTTACCTTGTCTGTGTTTGCATTTTTAACTCCGCGAAGACCGGCTGTAAACAAAGTGTCATACAGGCCTTCGAGCCCTGACTGGGGAGCACTGTCTTCTCCGAGCCCGCTTTCTACAAGAGCTTTTTCGAGCGGAGAGTTATCATAATTCGATAAGAGGCTGACTAAAACTACGATTTCAAACTTGTCGAATTCATCAGCAAGATGGCCAAAATTAAAGTTTACAAGGACAGTATTTCCCTTTTCGCCGTCTTCAAGGCCGGGGCCTATTGCCTTTACAAATTTTGGCTCCTTGAGTGGAAGCGGCTTTAAGTATTTTACAAAGTTTTCTACCTGGGCCTTTTTATCTTTTGAACTTACAAGGCAGTCCGGATATTTTTTTAAGAGGCGTTTGATAAAGTGCCTGTCAAGAAAATCAATCTGTTCTCTGGTCGGAATGTTTCCGTAGAGAAACAAAAAGCAGTTGTCAGGCCGGTACCATTTTTTATGAAAATCAACGAACTGTTCATAGGTTAACTCCGGAATTTCCAGCGGATCTCCACCTGAGTCTTTTGAATATACACAGCCTTCCATCAGGCTTGTTGTAGAAATATCGCCTGCAACTCCTTCAAAAGAAGAATAATTCCCCTTCATTTCGTTATAAACAACGCCCTGAATTTTATAATTTCCTTCGGCGTCTTTTTCGAGGCGGTGCCCTTCCTGCAGAAAAATCCCCCGGCTCAAGCGAGGAAAGAAAACTGCGTCCGCATACACGCTCATCAGATTAAAATAATCAGCCTTAACAGTTGAAGAAGCCGGGTAACAGGTTTTGTCGGGGCTTGTAAAAGCATTGAGATAGGTAGTTACGCTCTGGTTTGAAAGCTGGGTAAACGGGTCTTTGAGCGGATAAAGCTCAGAACCGCATAGAACAGAGTGCTCCATAATATGAGCAACTCCGGTTGAATTATCGTTTATTGTCCTGAAAGAAAAGCTGAAAAGGTTTTCCTTATCGTCATTAACAAGATGAAGAACTTCGAGGCCGAGTTTTTTGTGATAAAGTTTTACGGCAGTCGAGTGATAATCTTTTAATTCAAAAACCTCTGTAACTTCAAAATCTTTATATTCATCACCCTTTTTCATCAAATCACACATATTCTTCTCCACGCCCTTTAATAATCAGAGTTCCGTCTTCCCAGGCCCGTCTCAGTGCACTGAAGAACAGGGATGTTTCTTTTTCAACATCGGTTTTGAGCATCGGCTTGTGGCGTTCTTCTTCGTCCAGAATAGAAGCGCGGCGGTTGGAAGAGACGTTTGATAAAAGTTTTTCCCTGAATTCAGGAGTTTTGCCTGCAATAACAAAGGCAATCTGAACATCTTCCATCGTACGCAGTTTTTCCTGCAGAGATTTATCGTCGGCGTTAACAATGTCTTCGTAGGTAAAAAGTCTCTGCCTGATGTCGGCACCAAGTTCCGGGTCGGATTCGCTGATTCGCCTGATGACAGATTCTTCGTCCTGACCGTCCATGCGTTTTAAGATGCCTGCAAGCACGCTTCTTCCGTCGATGGCATTGGTCTTTTTGAACATGATATTTTTATTTTTTTCTTCCATTGCAGCGTCAACACGCTTTAAAAGTTCAGGGTTGATTTCCTTGAGTTTTGCAAGACGAAGTATTACTTCTTTTTTTTCTTCGTCTTTTAATGTCTGGATATATTCGGCAGAAACTTTTGGTTTAAGATATGAAAGCACAAGGGCACGCACTGCCGCACTCTCGTCTTTTAACAGGGCTGCAATTTTTTCTGCTGAAGCTTCGCTCAAATAAGAAAAAGGCTTTCCGCCCTTAAAAGGAACGGCTTTGTCGAGCATCTGCTCAGCCTTGTCGCCGCCAAAAGCCTTTTGGAGAATGTTTCTTGCGGTATCTACACCACCGTTTTCGCGGGCCTTCTGCATCAACGAGCTGAATTCGTTCATTATGGATGCAGCTTCGTCCTTATCTATGTCACGGATTGTTGCAAGTTCGGCCACAATGCGCTCTGTCTGTTCAGGGCTCAGGTGAGGCATGATTTTTGCAGCCTCATCCACGCCGATTAACATTAAAAATTTTGCTACGCGGCGGTAAAGGTCGTCCTTTCCGTCATGTCTGGAAGGAACAGGAACTTTTAAAAGTCCACCCTGCTCTATTGCAAATTTTACAGTATCAGTTGAATTTGATGTTTGTGAGGCCGGAAAGGCTGATTGTGTTACAGCGGGTTTATTATTTATTGATTTTTCAGATTTTATTGTATCTTCGAGCACTTTTTCTGCAGGAGAATTATTTTTAGCATTGGAATTTTCAAGTGTTTTTTTATAAGCATTAAAGCCAAAATCAGAAAGCTTCATACTTAAAGTATAACACAACAACCGTAAAGAAAAAAAGACCCCCGGAGCAAAGCTCAGAGGGTCTTGTAAAAATCAGTTTAATTAGCGGAGCCCACCGTATGTGGCAATCGAGTTTGCCTTTGCAAACTCGCTACGTAACTTATGGGGGTTTATCTTAAACCACCATAAGTTGCAATGAATACTCCCGCAGCCATTGCAGTACCGATAACACCTGCAACGTTTGGTCCCATAGCGTTCATCAGGAGGAAGTTAGAAGGATCTTCTTCCTGACCAACTTTGTTTGCAACACGGGCAGCCATTGGAACGGCAGATACACCTGCAGAACCGATGAGAGGATTGATTTTCTTTCCTTTTGGAAGGAATACGTTCATCAATTTTGCCATGAGCAGACCGCCTGCTGTAGCTACAGCAAAGGCAACAAGACCAAGTACGATAATACCGAGGGATTCACCACGGATGATTTTTTCCGGAGTCATCTGGCTTCCTACACCAAGTGAAAGAACGATTGAAACGATGTTCATCAATTCATTTTCCATTGTTTTAGAAAGACGCTGAGCGGCACCAGATTCCTTTACAAAGTTACCGAATGCGAGCATACCGATAAGTGGAGCTGCAGGAGGCAACAAAAGAATTGTAAGAATCAAAAGCATAAGAGGGAACAAAACCTTTTCCATCTTAGGAACTGCACGTGGTGCAGGCATTTTGATAAGGCGTTCTTTTTTAGTTGTAAGAGCCTTCATGATTGGAGGCTGAATCATTGGAACCAGAGCCATGTATGAATATGCGGCAACGGCGATTACACCCATAAGTTCAGGAGCAAGTTTTCCTGATACGTAGATAGATGTAGGACCGTCAGCACCACCGATGATACCGATAGCACAAGCCTGCATGATGTTGTAGTTGAGACCGAAGAGGTTCATTACGGCTACACCGAACAATGTAAAGAATACACCAAACTGAGCAGCACCACCGAGAATGGCTGTTTTTGGGTTAGCAATAAGCGGACCAAAGTCTGTCATGGCACCAATACCCATAAAGATGAGCATCGGGAAGAATTCGTTGCCGACACCTGCGTGGTAGATGATTGCGAGCATACCGTCAGGAAGATCACCCATGCCGGCGCCTACAATGTTTACGAGGATTGTACCAAATCCGATTGGAATCAGAAGAAGCGGTTCAAATCCTTTTCCTACAGCGAGATAAACGATAAGGAATCCTACTGCAATCATGATGAGTGACTGCCAGCCTGGAGCTTTACCCCAGTCTTTTTCAGGAGCTTCCTCTACAGGAGGCTTGAATTCAGCCTGTGGTTCAACTTTCTTCTGGTTCATCATCTGATAGATACCAGTTGATTTACCGATGTTTTTAACGAACTGAAGCGGATCAATGTGGTGTTCCGGACCCCAGTTTTCTGTTCCTTTAATAACGCGGTCAAGACCGTGGCCTGATTCAACAGCAGGTTCTTCTGCAGCAGCCATTACATCTCCAACAGAGATTGGAGTTTCGGCTTCTACTTCTACAACTGTCTGAGCAAGAACTTTTGATCCTGTGCTCAAAACAAATGCAACAGCAAAGATTGCAGCCATTACTGTAAAAATCTGTTTTTTATAGTTTTTGTTCAAATCAATCATAACTAATTCCCGTAAATCCTTACTGAATTGAAGCGATTGCCTGGCCAGCAGTTACCTGAGTTCCTGTTGGTGCTGTAAAGTGAACTTTACCTGCAGCGCCTGCTTTAATTTCAAGTTCCATTTTCATTGATTCAATAATAATTACAGTTGTGTCAGCCTGAACGCTTGCGCCTTCTGCAACAGCGTATTTAAGCAAAGTACCTGCAACAGGAGCGTTTACCGGTTTTCCGCCGGCAGGAGACGCTGCAACCGGTGCGGCAGCAGGAGCTGCTGCAGGAGAAGGAGCAGGTGCTGCCTGAACAACGCCGCCCAAAGTAGCAAGAACCTGACCTGCAGTTACCTGAGTTCCTGCCGGTACAGTGTAGTTGATTGTTCCGTCAGCAGGAGACTTAACTTCAAGTTCCATCTTCATTGATTCAACGATGATGATTGTCTGGCCTTTTGTAACTTTTGTTCCGTTTGCAAAGCACTGTTTGAGCAATGTACCTGCAACAGGAGCCTTAACGTCTTCACCACCAACTGCTACCGGAGCAGCAGCGGCCGGAGCTGCACCTGCAGCGCCGAAGCTTACATTGTATGGAGTTCCATTAACTGTAATGCTGTCGCCGTTTGCCTGAACATTGTAGCTTGTACCGTTAACTGTAACTGTATATGAACCGTTTGAAGAAGCTGCCTTTGGAGTTTCTTTGAGACCGAATGTCTTTTCTGCGTCAACAGGACCGTTAGCGCGTGTTTCAAAGAATTTTGTAGCAACTTTCGGGAACATAGCGTATGTGAGAACATCTTCAACAGAACCGTTACCACCGTTCTTCTTAGATTCTTCAACCATTTTGTCCCATTCCGGTTCAATTTTGTCAGCTGGACGGCAAGTGATTGCTTCTTCCATCTTGTTCTGTTCAAGAGCCTTCTTAACGAGGTCTTTGTTTGGTTCAGCAGGAACTTTACCGTATTTACCAACGAGAAGATCGCGGAATTCCTGTGTAAGGTTCTGGTAGCGGCCAAAGAGTACATTGAATACAGCCTGTGTACCAACAATCTGTGATGTTGGTGTAACGAGAGGAACATATCCAACGTCTTTCTGTACGAGAGGGAT
>JAEENG010000070.1 GCA_016283615.1 Treponema sp. | reverse complement strand
ATTTACGTGCATAGGATAACTTGCAGGAACCGTAATTTTGAGTTCAAAACCGTCCGGATAAGCTGATTTGCTCATGTATTCCTTTGCTTTCTGAAGGTTGAAAGGAGTAACATCGGTTAATTTGTCGTTGTAGTACTCTGACATAAGTGGAGAGAAGTTTGAATAAATAATATCTCCGGCTCCGTCCAGGGCACCGTCGATTACTTCCTGTTTATTAACGGCACAGCTGATTGCAAGACGAACGTTGAGATCGCTCAATTCCGGAACAGAAGTGTTCATGGCAAAAACCTGTGCCATATTCTGAGGCCGGCCAATTACCTTAAATTTACCAGCCAGAGATTTTGCGTTACCTGCGGTAACCTTCTGAATCAAATCAAGCTGACCTGACTGCAGTGCGCTGATGGCAGCTGCTTCATCACTTACGATGTGAATTTCTACTGTCGGGATTTTTGCGGCACGTTCAGGATTCCAGTAGTTGTCGTTTTTAACGAGAGTAATTTTCTGATGAAGTTCGTAGCCGCCGAGTCTGTAGGGACCGGTTCCGTTTGCATTGAGTTTGCTGTATTCAAATCCCTGCTTGAGGATTGGCTGGATTGCAAGGAGAATAAATCCTGCGGCAGGCTTTTTGAGCTGAATTACAACAGTGTCGCTGTCAGGTGACGATACGGATTCAACAATATGAAGTTTATCATTGCGTTTGGTGTATCCGTTCAAACCGACGAGATTCTGGTAAGTCCATACAACATCGTCTGCTGTGAGGGCCTGTCCGTCGTGGAAGGTAACGCCCTGACGGATTTTGAATGTGTATGACAGTTTGTCTTCTGAAATTGTATAGCTTTCTGCAAGAAGAGGGAAAACTGCACCTGTTGAATCGAATCCCATCAGGCCTTCATAAATATTGTAGTTAACGGCTGATGTGTCTGTTGCGGCAGATTCCCACGGGAAGAAACTGTCAGGTTCTGTGAGCATGTTCATGCGGAGAACGTTTCTGTCTTTTTTTGAAGTGCATGATACAAAAGTAAGTGCAAGAGCGAGCACTGATAAAAGTTTTATGATTTTTTTCATTTGATTATTCCTTATATAGTTGAATTTAATTCGATTGCCTTTTTGATTCCAAGAAGTACGAGTTCCGGGACGATTTTGTCAAAAAGACCAAAAGATTCATAATTTTTTACAAAGCCGCCGGTTGCGATAACAAACGCGTCCGTGTTTTTGAGGGCATCTTTTTTAAAGTGATAGATTAATTCCTTTAAAGAGCCCAGGGCGCCGTAAAAAATTCCGGATTGAATTGCTTCGATGGTTGATTTTCCGCAGGCGTTTTGTGGTCTGGCGATTTCAACATTTGGAAGTTTTGAGGTTCCGTCAGCAAGTGCCTGAATTGAGATTTTTAAGCCGGGCAGAATTGCGCCGCCGATAAACTCTTTGTTTCTGGTTACGGCGGTAATTGTTGTGGCTGTACCCATATCGACGATGACTAAATCTTTGTCCGGCACGAGCATTACCGCTCCGAGGGCGCCGGCGATTAAATCTGCACCGATTTCTTTTGGGTTTGGATACTTTAGTTGAAGACCGGTTTTAATTCCTGTTTGAATTAACAGAGGTTCAACACCAAAGTATTTTACAATTGCACTTGAGAGGGAGTAGTTGATTGGTGGAACTACAGAGCAGATTCCCACAGAATCGATTTTGCCGGGGTCAATTGAGTTTTCCCGTAAAACTGACCGGAGAAAAATGCCCAGTTCATCGGAGGATGAATTCTGGCTGGTGGTCTGCCGGAACTGAAGTACCAGTCTGGCGCCATCAAAAATTCCACCGACGATATTGGAATTTCCAACATCCAGTGTGAGTATCATAGTACCCGTCCTTTCTGACATGGCTGTCAGGATCGTGTCTATATTGTGTTGTAAAAAAACCGCGTCACTGCTATCAACGACAGTCAATGCGCTTAAATGCAGAATACAACTTTACCAAAAAAAATGCTATAAATTCGTTTAAAATCAATATATAATTTTTAGTATGAAAGTAGTTATTGTAGGAGCCGGATTTACAGGAATCCAGCTTGCAAAAAGACTTATAAACGGAAAGAACGATGTTGTTCTCATTGATAATGATGAAGAAACCGTCCGTCACGTATCAAACCGCCTGGACTGCGATGTAGTTAACGCAGACGGCAACAATCTGGTTACTCTTGAAGAGGCAGGAATTGATAAGGCAGATGCCCTGATTTGTGTTACAAGCAGCGATGAAGTAAACATGATTACATGTTCGCTGGTGGACGCAGTTTATCCTGACCTTTTAAAAATTGCCCGTGTACGAAATTACGCATACTATATAAACTCGGCTTCGGCAGTAGAAAAGCACGCCGGAACTTTTACCGGAAAACACCGTCCGCTGTACGGAATTGACTATATGGTTCATCCGGACGTTGAAGCGGCTCAGGCTATCGTGAATGCAGTTGAACGCGGTGCAATTACGGATTCAATTCAATTTGAGGACTCTGATTATGAGCTGGTGAGAATCTCTGTTGAACGGGGAAGTGTTTTTGACGGGGCGCGTATTTGTGATATCAGAAACTTTACGGACAAAAAACTGGTTATTGCCTATGTGGAGTCCAACGGCGAAACCTTCCTGCCAAACGGCGACACAATAATTCATGATGGAGCGTGCATCGGTATCCTGATG